>JAZUJS010000064.1:0-1612 GCA_045642865.1 Candidatus Nanosyncoccus sp. | reverse complement strand
CAGAAACTCCGTGAGGCTGAAGCTAATCAATAATTCGCCAGACTAGGGAAATAATTTTTTTAGAGAAAACTTCGGTGTATATTAGTTTTTATTACTAATTTTACACCGAAGTTTTTTTTATGTCCATCGACCAGTTCATATCGTATCTCGAAACCGAAAAACGCTACTCGGTTCTCACGCTGCAAGCCTACCGTCGCGACTTGGAGCAGTTCCGCTCTTACCTTATGTCGCAGTACGATCTTGACGACCTCGCCCTGGCGACAACACCGATGGTCAAGTCGTTCGTCGTCGAGCTTAAGAAAGATGGAATTGCCAACCGCAGCATTAACCGTAAAGTGTCGGCTTTGCGTTCGTTCTACAAGTATTGCTTGCGAGAAGATGCCATAAAGACGACCCCGATGACGACGGTCAAGGCGCTGAAGCAGCCTAAGCAAACCGTCAAGTTCGTAACCGAGAACGATATAAATAAGGTGCACTTTTCTGATGACGACAGTTTTCAGGCCAAGCGCGACGAATTGATTTTCGAACTGCTGTATCAGACGGGTATGCGCCAGGCTGAGCTTCGTGGCTTGCGTGATGCCGATATCGACAAGTTCGACTTGAAGGTTAAAATCCACGGTAAGCGCAATAAAGAGCGGATCGTTCCGTTACAAAAGAGTCTTGCGGAGATGATCGGCCATTACCAAATCTTGCGTGATGCGCAGTTTCCGGAAAAAGCCGACCGACTCTTGCTCAACGACAAAGGAGAAGCCATGACCGCAAACTTCGTATATAATAAGGTGCACCAGATGCTTGAAGGCGCGACCACGCTGAAGCAGAAAAGTCCGCACGTCTTGCGGCACACCTTTGCAACCCATTTGCTTAACGAGGGCGCTAGTCTTGTGGCCATACAAAAGCTGCTCGGACACAAAGATTTGGCGACCACTCAGGTATATGCTCACTATACGATAGAACAACTTAAACATATTCATAAACAAGCCCACCCGAAAGGGTGAACTAAAAAAGAAAGGAACAATTATGAAAGTAACGATTAACCCAGTCCACTTCAAGGCTGATTCAAAACTTGAAGAATTCATTACGCAAAAAATCGAGAAAGTTTGCGCAAAGTACAATGAAGTCATCAATGCAGAAGTGTCGCTCAAACTCGATAATACCGACACCCCTGAAAATAAGATTGCCGACATTCGTCTGTCACTGAAGGGCGACGACCTGTTCGCAAGCAAGCAAAGCAAGACCTTTGAAGAGGCAATCGATACCGCTGTTGATGCCTTAAAGAAGCAATTGGAGAAGTATAAAGGCAAAATTACAAAGTGATAAAATGCTGAAAAATAGTTTGTTAAATTTGAAATGCGATTTTTTTTGAAAAAAAAGCAGAAAAAGCATTGCCATATCGACAAAACTATGTATTTTTGCACACCCTTTCAGAGATGAGGGGTGTGCTTCTTTAAAGGGGCCAAGGTTCTTTAAAATGATGCCGGTATAACTCAGTTGGTAGAGTAGCTGATTTGTAATCAGCCTGTCGGCGGTTCGAGTCCGTCTACCGGCTCTGTTATTTGAAACAAGGGGGAGTCGCATAGTGGCAATTGCAACAGACTGTAAATCTGTCCTCGGA
>JAZUJS010000063.1:0-17714 GCA_045642865.1 Candidatus Nanosyncoccus sp. | reverse complement strand
AAGTCTGCTCTTTGACGCCGGAAAATACACCTTCGGTGAGCTGTTTGATGGCTGAAGGTTGGTCGCCGGTCGGCTGATACTTAGAAACTAATTCAAAGTTAGGCATATACACTTATTATAGCACATTTTCTGCTCCCAATATTGACTTTTTGTGCATTTTGTGCTATAATAGTAGTATGGGGGCGTTTTTTGCTCTTTAAAATATTAGAGAAGAGGTGGTTTTTATGTCGTCAATTTGTGGACAGTTGGTTGCTTATGAGAAGGGTAAGGATTCTGTAAAAATCCTTACCTGTAGCCTTGAGGGTATTTTCCAGAGATGCGAAGTAGAGCATAAGTTCTTTGTGAAACCCTCGTTTTCCGGACAGCCTTATCTTGAGAGATTGTTCGACGAATTCAATGATTTTCGTCGTTATTTCGTGTCTTACGGGCGTCTTATGACGGCGAAGATAGCCGAGGTGCAGTCTGGTAGCTCGATCGAGGATTTGAGAGCTTCAATTATTAGTTCTCTCCCCTCTATCAAAGGGCGAGATATTAGTACTTCAACATTAAAGGCCTACTTTGACGAGGCTGGTGTATACCATTTAGGGGATAACAATTACCCTAGGTTACATCACCGTTCTGAGGTGTTGGAGTTTTATCAACTCAAAATTAACCCCGTTAAGTACAGGGATGCGAAGGAGGCAATCCGCTATGCCTTTCAGGAGGGAGATAGGATTGATGATTTTAAATCAATCACTCATGGCGTTTTTGATTTTGAATTAGGCTTTATAGTTCCCTTAGGCCTTTCGGAACTTAAATCCGGAAAACGTTTTGAGATTCTTGACTCGATGCCGATTGAGGATTTTGTCACGCGAGTCCACTTTAAGGATGCTGGTGATTCTGTTTTGGCTTCGGTTTGTTATAGCACGAGCCTTAAAAATGAAACAAATTTCATCAGGACCAATATGGAAAAGATTGTTGATTACGTTTATCAGCAATACAATAATCGCGAGATTCTAAATGAATCCAAGCAGCCCACCCCACTGCTGATCGATAATCCAAAAATTATCAGGGTCACCTTCTACAAAAAAATTTAAAAATGCACTTTTCTTTTCAACAAAAAACCGCTGCGGGTTCCGCGGCGGCTTTTTTATTATTCGTCTTCTTTTGACTTCATAATTGGGAATGGTACGACTTCGCGACCCGGTACACCTTCGAGGAGCCAGAAGTTGCGTTCGCTGTTGCCCCATCCGCAAGCTGGCGGCATGCCATATTCGAGCATTTCGACGAAATCTGTATCAAGCATTTGAGCCTCGTCATCACCAGAATCACGTGCGGCCTGTTGCTGCTCGAAGCGTTCAAGCTGATCGAGTGGATCATTGAGTTCGGAGTAGCCATTACCCATTTCCGTGCCGGCAATAATTGGGTGGAAACGCTGAGTTACGAGTGGGCGTTCTGGAACAATTTTAGCGAGTGGGCTGAGTGCCAAAGGTTCTTCGACGAGCCAGTACGGCCCAGCTGAGGTCTTACGAATAAGTTTCCAAACATCATCGATAAGGTGGGTGGTTGTGGTTTCAGGCTTAACTTCTTGTCCGTTTTCTTTGAGAATGCGAATAAGTTGTTCGCGATCCGGTTTAAAGACGTTAACACCGAATTTTTCTTTCAAGAGGTCAGAGTACTTGACGCGTGGCCATTCTTTATCGAGGTCGATATCGAATCCTCCAACGTGGAATTGGAGTGTGCCCCAGGTTTCTTTGGCGACATATTTAATCATTTCTTCGTAGAGCTTCATGCCATCTTCGTAGTTTTCGTAGGCAGCATAAGATTCGAAGGCGATGTGTTCTGGCAAATGCTCATCGTCGACACCTTCATTGCGGAAACGGACGCCAATATCGTAGACTTTTTCGAAGCCGCCGCCGAGTAGGCGCTTTAATGGTAATTCGTGTGAAATGCGAAGGTATAAATCTTCATCGTAGGCGTTAATATGGGTTACAAACGGAGCAGCATCGGCACCACCGGTGGTATGCTCGAGCACTGGAACGTTAATTTCGACGAAGCCATGAGCGTTCATGAAATCGCGGGTTGCCTGCCAGAATTTAGAGCGGCGAACGAGGCGTTCGCGCACTTCTGGATTCACATTCATATCGACATAACGGCGGCGATAGCGCTCTTCCTTATTGGTGAATTGCTCTGGAAGTGGACGCAAAGTTTTAGTCAAAAGGCGCACGAAGTTTGCAAAAACGGAGATTTCGCCAGTTTGGGATTTACCAACTGTTCCCTTTGCTTCAATGAAGTCACCCGTGTCGAGAAGTTTAATGTCTTTGGCGCCAAAAAGTCCTTCTGGCGTTTCGCCTTCGGCTTTCATGAAAATCTGAACTTCACCAAAGTAATCGCGAACTTTTAAGAAAACTAGCTTACCAAACGAACGAATGGCGACAATGCGACCAGCAATTACGACTTCTTGGCCATTTTTTTCATCAAAATGATTCAAAATGTCGGAAATTTTGGTATTGCGAAAGGATTTGGCTGGATACGGATCGATGCCGCGCGCTTTAATCTCTTCGAGTTTTTTGATACGTTCGTTGCGATAATCTTCTAGTAACATATATATATTATAACATAAAACTGGGGTTTTGCGGTATTTCGTAGTCTCTATGGTACTTCTTAAAAATACTAGTATTTCCAGGGGTCAGGAATATTGCTATTGCTTTTTGTCTGGATTTATTAAATAAGTGTAAGTTAGCTAGTCCGCAAACAAAAATCCCCCAGTTTGAAAGAGGGGGATTTTTAGTCGAGCTATTTGATTTCGAGGATCTTGACAGTTTTGCCGTTAAAATCGAAGGATTCGCCTTTTTTGCGACCAAGTAGGAGCTTGCCGATTGGGGACTCGTTTGAGAGCTTGCCTTCGAGTGGGTTGGCTTCGGTTGGGCCTACGAGGGTGTAGGTGACGTTTTTGCCGCCAAAATCGATTTCTGCGGTTGAGCCGAGAACGATTTGGTTCTTATTGCCGCCGCTGATGATGGTGGCATTTTTCAAGATGTCTTCGATTTCGAGAATGCGACCTTCGGCCATTTTTTGCTCGTTGCGAGCGGAGCTGTATTCTTCATTTTCAGAAAGATCACCAAATGCACGTGCGGTAGCGATGCGTTCAGTAATGGCAGGACGTTCGTTGATGAGTTTTTGTAATTCTTCTTCTAATTCTTTCTTACCTTCGGCGGTAAGGCTGATACTTTTCTTAATCATATCAGTTCTCCACATTTAATAACATAATGAGTTTACTAAAAAACACTGGTTGTGTCAATCATTTTTAGGATGATTTTTTGAGCTATGAAGGCGTTTTTTAGAATGATTTTTTGAGCTCTTCGAGAGAGACGAGTTTTGATTCGCCGGTTTTGCGGTTGGTGATTTCGGCGGCGTTTTCGGCGAGGGTTTTATCGGAGATAACTATGCGGTATGGAATACCCATGAGTTCGGCGTCGGCGAATTTTTCGCCTGGGCGCAAGTTGCGGTCATCGAAGAGGACTTTATCTTCATTGCCAGAATAGAGCTCTTCGGCGGCTTTGAGGCCATTTTCGCCGATTGGAGCGAGATAATACTTGAATGGAGCGATGTTTTCTGGCCAGACCAAGCCCTTATCGTCGCAGAATTTCTCAGCGATAACACCCATGACGCGGGAGATGCCGATACCGTAACAACCCATGTAGACGGTTTGCATTTCGTTGGCCTCGTTGGAGATTTTCATGCCGAGTGGTTCGGTGTATTTGAATTTGAGTTTGAAAATGTTGCCAACTTCGGCGGCGCGGGTGCTTTCGAGTTCTTCGCGTTTGAGCTTGAATTCTTCGAGAACTTCGTCGAGTAAAACTTCTTCGTTTAAAACAATAGATTTGTCGCTATTGTAATAAACCGTATCTTCACCGACTGGGATGAAGGTTTGGTATTCGTGAGAATACTTTGAGAATACGCCGCCAGATGCGAAGGTTTCGTGGGTGCAGTCACCAAGGCCGAGGCGGTCGTAAATGCGGGCATAGGCGCCTTCCACGATTGAATAGAAGCGGTCGAGGTCTTCTTCGGTGGTGTGGAAGCTGTACAAATCTTTCATCAAGAATTCGCGGGTGCGCATGATGCCAGATTTGGCGCGGAGTTCGTTGCGGAATTTGGTTTGGAATTGGTAGACGGCGAGTGGTAAATCTTTGTAGCTCTTAACGTAGGTTTTGAGCATGTTGGTGATTGGTTCTTCGTGAGTTGGGGCAAGGCCGAGTTCTCCGCCGGCGGAAAGGGCGGTTTTGAACCAGATGTCGACTTTTTGATCATCCCAACGATCGGTTTTTTGCCATAGTTCTGGGTTTTGAAGAGAAGCCATGAGGACTTCTTGGCAACCGATTTGGTTTAGCTCATCGCGGACGATAGCTTTGATGTTTTCAAGAACTTTGAGACCAAGGGGTAGATAATCATAAACTCCGGCCATTTCTTTGTAAATGTAACCGGCACGAATAAGATAACCGGCGCTTTTTGCGGTTTCGTCTTTCGGCGCATCGCGAAGGGTTTTGATGAATGATTTAGATAGTCTCATAATGTTTTTATTATAACATATTTTTAGAGAGTAATTATCTAATAGGCGCGCAATTAGCCTACATTACAATGACGTAGAGCAAGATAAATGCGACGGCGTTTTTGAGTATGTGCAGAATGATGCCGGAGTAAATTGTGCCGGTAATTTCACGCAAGAAGCACATTACGAGTGACATGGCAAAGACAGTAACTCCGACGTTCCATTGGCCATGAACAATACCAAAGAGCACGGAGACGATCAACATGGCGATTGGCATATTGAGCTTAGTGCGCAGCTTGCCGTAAAGCCAGCCGCGGAAGATGATCTCTTCGGCAATAGGCGCCACAATAACAAGGGCAAAGAAGGCGAGTAGGCGGTCGGAAAAGAGAAAAATATTATTGAAGCCGACGTTTTGCGCTTCGGTGGCATTAAACCATGGCAAAAAGCTGAAAAGCATCTGTAAGATGAGCCCAAGAAGATAGGCGGCGATTAAGCCGATTGGTGCAAGCCCGATATCTGTCCAGGTTGGGAGACCAGACAATCCGAGTTCGTCACGATTGGTGCGCCATTTTTTGATGAATTTTTGCGGAATCAAAATTACGAGGATTAATGTGACCGCGTAGGTGAGCGCGGTGTAAAGTGTAGACATGACAGGTGTACTGAGTTTTTCGGCGCCAAAAATCCAAAGCATAAGGTAGGCGAAGGCATATTCTACTGCGTAGAGGATGGCAATTGTCCAGATGGTAATTAGGGCTAGTCGCCAAAAGTCTTTGGCGGAGATTTTATGCTTGGTGCGTTTTGATTTAGATTTTAGAGTTGGTGCGTTTTCCATTTTAGAAGAACCTCGTGATATCGAGAATTGTAATCAAGATAATCAAGGCAAATAGAACTAAGAAAGCGCGCGAGACGATTTTTTCTTCTTTTTCTTTGGATAATTCTTTTTTACGCAATTTGTAAATTGCAATGAGGAGCCAGCGGCCACCATCGAGGGCTGGAATTGGTAAGACGTTCATGCAGGCGAGCGAAATCGAAATTAATGCAGCTAGGAAGGCGAGGTTGGTTGGACCGGCAGAGGTGAAGGCTGGGAAAATTACGCCAATAATGCCAACGGGGCCAGAAACGGAGTCGCCGGCTGCCTGGAGGGCTTTTTGTCCTTCTTCGCGGGCAGCCTGATCAAAGCTGAGTTGTGAAAAGGCGCCAGAAATCGTGTTCCAAATTAATTCCCCAACACCCTTAAAGGTTTCACCGGTTAATTGTAAAGTGGTGCCAAGACCAACTAGTGGTGCGGTTGTTGGATAACGGTAAAGTGTTTGTGAGGACGTCATGGTAATACCAAGCGCGTATTCGGCGTCGGCTGGATTGAGCTTGGCGGTTAAGATTTTTTCAACTTCGACGGTCTTCACCTCGCCTTCGTTTGGGCAACAATCTTCCGTATTTACCGGACAATTACATTCTACTGGTTCTCCAACTGGTTCATCAACGCTACGAATGATGGTGTATTCAACTTCTTCATCAGCATGGGCTGAGTTGATAGTGGTTACTTCGCTTGATGAGAAGACTTCTTGGCCTGCCACGGCGATGATTGTGTCGCCAGGTTCGAAGCCGGCGGCTTTGGCTGGTGATTCGTCTAGAACGCTTACGACGGAGACATGCTCACGATTAACGATTTGTTCATCGCTTGCGACGCTAAATTGGCCTTCGATGAATTTTGGCATACCTGTCCAGGCGAGTACTGTTAGGATGATAAATGCAAGCAGCCAGTTCATAGCTACGCCAGCAAAAAGAATTTTGGTTTTGGACCAGAATCTAGCATTGCCAAAGGTGTTTTTGCGCTTATCGTTGGCTGATTCGCCGTCCATTTGGCAAAAACCACCGATTGGTAGCCAGTTTAGACTAAAAATGAGACCTTTTTGTGGTTTTTCCCAGTCAGCTTTTTTAATACGTGACCATTTTTTGGTCTCCGGATCCTTAACCCAGGCGATGGCGCGTGGCGGGAAACAGATGCCAAATTCTAGCACTTTGACACCATTGCGACGGGCGGCCAAAAAATGACCAAACTCATGCGCGGTGACGAGAAGCATTAAAACTAATAGACCAACAATAACTCCAATAAATATATCCATAAGTGTATTATAGCATTATTTACCAAATCGGCGATTGCGGTTTTGGTATTCTTCTAAAATATAGTCAACATCAGTGGTTTCGATATCTGGGAAATATTTGTCCATAAAAAGGAATTCGGCATAAGATGCGCGCCAGAGCATAAAACCAGAGATGCGTTGTTCCCCACTGGTACGAATAACCATGTCGCAAGGCGGGATTTCTGGATGGTAAAGGTTTTGTTCGATAGATTCGGTAGTGATTGTTTCGCCTTTGGCGAGGGCCTGGTTGACCGCCTCAACAATTTCAAGATGGCCGCCGTAATTGAAACAAATTGCAACCGTAAGACCGGTACATTCTGCGGTGATATCTTCGGCTTTTTGTAGATATTCAGCAACTTTTTCTGGGACATTGTTTTTGGAGCCCACAATAACGCATTTAATGTTGTTTTTGTGCATTTTCTCGGCAAGACCGATGATTTTTTGACACAAAAGATTCATTAAATAATCAACTTCTTCGCGTGCACGGTTCCAGTTTTCGGTACTAAAAAGATAGAAACTGGCGTAGGCGATTTCATTGTGACGATTTAGTTCTTCGATGATGGCTTCGACTTTTTCAAGGCCTTTTTGGTGTCCTTTTAGGGTTGGCAGATTACGCTCGCGTGCCCAACGACGATTACCATCAACAATAAAACCGAGGTGTAATTTTTGTTCGTTTTTCATAAACTAGATTTTCATGATTTCTTCTGATTTGGCTTTGAATTCGGCGTCAATTTTGTCGCTAAATTCTTTGGTCATGTCGTCGATTTCCTTTTCGGCGCGTTTTTTAACGTCTTCAGAGAGTTCTTCGGCAGCTTTGATGGCCTTGCGAGCATCTTCACGGACGTTACGGATGGCAACTTTGGCGTTTTCAACTTTTTCAGAAGCATTTTTGACGATTTCCTTGCGGCGTTCCTCGGTCAAAGATGGGACTGGGACGCGAATGACGCGGCCATCATCGGCTGGGTTGAGACCAAGTGATTGGTCAGCGCGAATCGAAGCGGCGATAGCTTGCAAGGTTGATGGGTCAAATGGCGTAACGAGAAGCATGGTAGCATCTGCTGCGGTGACGTTAGCAACTTGGTTAAGTGGCATAAATTGGCCATAAGCTTCAACTTTGAGGCTGGAAAGCATATCTGGATGTGCGCGGCCAGTACGGACTTTTTTCATTTCGTCTTTGAAACGTTCAATGACGGCTTCCATTTTTTTGCGATCTTCATTTGTATCGAACATGATAACTCCTAATTTATAAATCTATTATAGCATAAAAAATAGGCCGCCAAGTTTTGGCGGCCTGAAATATGCCGGTCTCTAGGCTACAATAATCTTGTTTTCTTTTGTATCGACATCATACCTATTTTCGGATAAAACTTTGAAAATTGATTTTATTATTTCATCCTTAAATGTTCGGATAAATCCTCTTGATTTAAAATCATATTTTATGAGAATTTTATCCGTTTCGTCAGATACGACGAGACCCTCATCGTCAATTGTGACGATGATTTTTGATTCTGCGCTTGTTGTTTTAACATAGTGAATCAAATCTTCACATGTTATTGCGCAGCGTTCTAATTCTCCGGACATTTTTTCACCCCCCTCTGTATTTTTCCGTGAACGTTCTTTTAGATTATCATATATTATTACTAATGTCAATAGATGATGGGCAACAAAAAATCCCCCATATAGGGGGATTTTTCATGAATAGGATTAATTATTCAGTAACACCAAGTTCGATACGTTTGAATTGGCGAACGGTAATGTTTTCGCCGGTTTTAGCAATGCTGTCTTTGATGAATTGTTCGACAGTTTTGGAATCGTCCAAGATGTATGGTTGGTTCATGAGAACCTTGTCGGCAAAGGCTTTCTTTGCTTGGCCTTCGAGGATTTGAGCTTTCATGTTTTCTGGGCCTTTGAAGTTTTCCTCGAGCTCTTTCATCTTTGCAGCTTTGACATCCTCTGGGATATCAGCTTCTGAGACGTAAAGTGGGGCCATGGAAGCAACTTGCATTGCGAGTTGGTGGGCCAAAGTTTTGAATTCTTCGGTTTTAGCAACGAAAGAAGTTTCACAGTTAACTTCAATGATAGCGCCGAGGCGGCCGTCGTGAATGTAAGATTCAATCAAGCCTTCGCGGGTTTCGCGATCGCCACGTTTTTCAGCCTTAGTGAGGCCTTTTTTGCGCATCTCTTCGAGAGCTTTGTCGAAATCGCCATTAGCGTCGACGAGAGCTTTTTTAGCATCGGTCAAGCCAACACCAGAGAGCTCTTTGAGTTTTTTGATTTGATCAATGGTAATTTCTGCCATTTTAAATGCCTCCTAAAATTATTTTTTACCTTCTTTGATTGCTTCGACGAAGTAGTCAAGAATGAGGGTGGTTGCCTTAAGGGCGTCGTCGTTTGCTGGGATAACGTAGTCGATGTTGGTTGGGTCGACATTGGTATCGGTGATAGCAAAGACTGGGATGTGAAGATTATTAGCTTCTTTAACAGCGTTCTTGTCTTCGATAGCATCGATGACGATGATTGCGGCTGGTTGCTCGCTCATCTCTTTGATGCCGCCGTAGCGTTCGTTCAAGAGATCGATTTCTTCTTGGTAGCGTTGAACTTCGAGCTTAGAATAGCGATTTTCGAGTTCACCAGAAGCCATGCGGCGTTCCAAATCTTTAACCTTCTTGATTTGGCGGTTGACAGTTTCGACGTTGGTCAAAGTACCACCGACCCAACGGACGGTAACATATGGCATGTTGACAGATTCAGCAGCAGCTTTGACTGCATCTTTCATCTGTTTCTTGGTACCAACGAAGAGAACTTTCTTGCCACTTTTGACGATCTCGGTGATCTTTGGAAGAGCTACTTCGAGGCCTTCGACGGTCTTTTCAAGGTTGATAATATGGGCATCTTGGCGCTTGCTGTGGATGTAAGGAGCCATTTTTGGATGCCAACGGCTGGTCTTGTGACCAAAATGTGCACCGCTTTCAAGCAATGCTTTCATATCGACATTAACAGTCATATATGATTTCCTTTCCTTCGCTCCGGGTTTGAATCCGTCCATAAGACGAACAGGAAACCTCCCAGAGTTGCTTCATTAAAATTAATTACTCGCTTATTTTAGCACTTTTTATCTGATTTTGCAATGATTTTTATTAGTTTTTCTTGAAATTTAGCACTTTTTCTGTTTTAGGTCTTGCAAAAATAAGCATTTTGGTGTATAATAGTATATAGTAGCTTGGGGATGGAAGCTTATAGTACATTTAGTTGGGCTGAAATTCCTACGATTCTTTGCCTTAGAGTAGAGGAGGAAAAAACATGAACGATTTTGAAGAGAACGATGAAATTATTGCATCGGCAGTAGAGGACGTCATGAGATGTCCCGAAGGGGATGATCTTGATCCTCAAAGAAAAAAATGGGCAGAAGAACTGTTTAAAGATATTTCAAATAAAACTGCTTAAAATATCAATTTCGCCCAGGGGAAGCACTTGCTTCCCTTTTTTCTTTACATTTTTTCATTTCTCTGATATAATCACTTTTAGTTATGAGTAAAAAAGATTTGCATCCTAAAGATTATCGCGACGTCGTTTTTATGGACGAAGCTGCGAACTATTCGTTTTTGACTAAATCTACAGCTAAAAGCGAAGAGACCATCAAGTGGAACGATGGTAAAGAATATCCACTAGTTAAGGTTCAGATCTCTTCTAAGTCTCACCCATTCTTTACTGGTGAAGAGAAGATTATCGATACCGAAGGTCGTGTTGACCGCTTCAAGGCTCGCCTTGAGAAATCCAAAGCAATGCGCAGTGCTCTTGAAAACAAAGCCAAGAAAGCTGCTAAAGAAGCTGAGAAAAAAGCTAAAGCTGCTGAAGAGAAATAATTTAAAAACTGATCCGCAAGGGTCAGTTTTTTTGTGGTCTGTTTTTCTGGTGGGTCTGTTTTTGTTTGGGGTGGGCTGGTAAATTCAAGCAACAAAAATGGGCGCCCTCGCAGTTTATGAGCGCCCATTTTTGATTAGATTAGCGTCGAGCTTTTTTGAGATAGATCAATGCGCCAACGGAGACGACGAAGAATGCGAGTACTCCAGTGATGATGTAATCCATCTGAGAGAATGTTAATTCTTGAGCGAATAAGCCAGTGTTCGGAATGTCTGGGAGGTCTGGTTCTGGGATTGCAAAGGTGAATGAGACTGAGTCTTCAGCGTTTTTGGTATCGCCGTAGGCGTAGACCGTAATAGTGTAGTCGCCTTCGCCTTCGTAGTCATCAAGGTTGATTGGTAGTCTAATGGTACCACTGATTGGATCGATGATGTCGACGTCGATTGACCATGATTTGCCAGTTGTGTCGCTAGTGAGGACGACCGTAGCGTTATTGATGTGACCATAGTTAAATCTAACTGTCACATTGCCGTCTTCAACTTTGGAGCTGTCGGCCGGTTCAAGGATGTTGATGGTTGGTTCATAGACTGGTACTTTAGCGTAATCGATTGCGATAGAGTCTTCGGAGTTGGTTTTGTCGCCGTGAGCGATTAATTTAATCGTATATTCGCCTTCTCCTTCGTATTCGTCTAGGTCAATTTTTTGGGTTGGGTTGCCGTAGGCTGGATTGCTTAATGTGACGGTCTTGGTCCAGCTGTTACCAGATTTGTTATTGGTAATGACGAAATCAATTGAATTTGCGTTGGTATATTCGTAATTAATATCAATAGTATTTTCTTCGACTTTGTCGCCATCGATTGGACTAAGGATTGCAATCGTAGGATCAATGGCTGGTTCCTCATAGGTAAGAGCGATACTGTCTTCGGCGTATTGATTGTTGCCGGTAGCAACGAGTTTGATGACATAATTGCCTTCGCCCTCATAGTTATTGAGGTCGATTGGTTGAGTCATCGAGCCGCCACGTGGGTCGGTTGGGGTGATATTAATATACCATTCATTATCACTGTCCGTATTTTTGATTGTGATGCGGATAGAATCGGAGTTCGTGTAATCAAATTTTAGATCAAAATCACTTTGCTCAATTTTTGAACCATCGGATGGTTCAATGATACTAACGCTTGGATAGTTCTCATTGACAACTGTTACTGTGACTGTGGCGCCACCATAATTGGTAGTTGCACCTACATTCGGGGTTGGTATTGAGGCGGCAACAAGAGTCATGGCTGTAACTAGGGCCAAATATGCTGCGCCAAAAAATTTCTTTCTTTGTTTTTTCATACTCTACGCTCTTTTTTTGTTTTTTTATTTTGACTTTTCGTATACGCTCGCAACATATACGATAGTTCTTAATAGAAACTATAGCGCATATGTTTAAAAATGTCAAGCGTTTTCTTTGTAGACTGGTAGAGTATGGGGGCATTTCCCTATTGTTCACGCTTACGAGCGCGTGCGCGGGAAATGAGCCAGAAGACCATTAGGGTAATTAGGAAGAGGACAATGAAAATGAGCCAGATTGGGCAAATGAAGACGAGGGTTTCGGTGGTAGATGTTTGGCCAGCAATCTCGATGGTTTGTTTAACTTTGAATAGGCCAAGCATTGGGGCGTTGTCCCAAGTGAATTTTTCGGAGCGTTGTGTTTCCGGAAGGATGCGATTAGTGATGTTGAGGTCGGTATTTGAATAAACTTCGTGGCCAGAAAATGCATCGAATACTTGGAAATTATAATGGGCCTCAATATCGACGTTGCCGGTGTTCTCGACGACAGAGTAAGCGATGATTGGTGGGTTCAAGACGAAAGCTGGGATATCATTATTAATAATGTTGCCTTCGATGCGGGTAACACCATCAAGATGTGCGTAGACGATATAGGAGACGCGCCCGAGCACTTTGACATTGCTACCATTTGCCTTTGAATCATCCATAATTTTGGCAGAAATGACTGCGTATTGGCCGCCGCCTGGGATATCTTCTGGGACTTTGATTTTGTAGCTAACCTTGGTTGATTCGTTTGGCTCGAGGGTGTACTTTTCAGCACTACATTCGATCCAGTCGACAATGTGGTTGTAATCGGTATTCTTTTCGAGGTCGACGTTGTATTCTTTGTCGATGACGTTGTATGGTAAAACCTCTAGCTCGAAGGTAAAGGCGTCAGTATTGATATTGTTGACATTGAATGAGCCGGATTTGACGTCTCCAGCTGATAATTCGTAGACTTCAGATTTGGTTGGTGAGATCTGGATTTCCTTTGCGGCGTGTGCTGGTGTGACAGCAAAAATACTTGCAGCAATTGCAACGAATGCACCTAAAATTAAATGGGTTTTTTTCACTTTTTCCTCCTTATTGCATTTATTATAGCATGGATTCGGGGTTTCGGGGCGTGTTTTTGGCACAAAAAAAAGAACCCCTTGCGGGGTTCTTTAGGCTTACTGAATTAGTTTTTGTTGGTTGCAGTAAGGGTAAGAGTACCAGAATAGGTACCAGTTTTTTGGCTAGCATTGGTTGAAGCACCAAAGAAGATGTTGTAATCATCACCATCCACTGCACTTGCTGCGGTTGGTGAAGCAATTGAGGTAAGTGCTGAGTAGCCAGCGTCAGTACCAACGCTAATGCCCCAAGCTGAAGTACCAGCAGCTACGGAACCGTAGGCGATAGTTTCAGTGCCGGATGCGCGAGTCAAAGCGGTACCAGCTGCGGTTACGGTGTAACCAGAAGCGTTGTTAGACTTAACGTTAGCAACAACTTTTTTACCTGTACCCGTGATTGCATTTGGTGCAATTGTACCGAGGTTGATCGTTGTGGATTCTTTATCGTCAACGGTGATAGAGATTGCATCGCTAACTTCCAAAGAGACGGTAACGGTTGCAGTATCTGATGCTGGATCAGCAGCATATGATGCTAATGGCAAAGCTGCAACACCAAGACCAGCGACGATGCCAGTAGCGGCGATAACACTTGTTAATTTTTTCATATAAAAATGCTCCTTTTTATTTTAATATGACCTTGTTATGTTTTCATTATAAGCAAAAGTTTTTTAAAAGTCAATAGTTTTTATGTTTAATTTTTAACTTTTTTTGTGTGGTTTGTTATATTGTGAGATTTTTGAAATTTTTATCTGTATAACTTGCCGTATATTTATTGATTTCTGGGGAGAATATTAAAAAGACATTGACTTTTTGTAATGTTTGTGCTATAATATATAATGTAGACTTAATTAAAAGGTTTACGAACATTAAATCACCTCTATTCATTTTTACCTCTTTTGTGTTACTTAATACCGGACGAGTGAAAAATCTACAAATTTTATAGGTTTTTCACTCGTCCGAATTGTCGGCGAGATTTTCGCCTGAATGGCGACATATTATGGGAGGGGAAAAAATGAAGAAAATTATTTCGGAGTCGAAAAAAATCTACAAGATTGTCAATGACGGCCATATGCAGGCGCATTCAGATATCACCGATGAGCTTATTGCTGAAGCTGTTGAAAAGATTGACTATGTTCCTCCGTTCACGATGGTCACGGTCGATCTTGGTCGCATTATTGGTTTCGACCACTGCGTTAAGACTACGGATAGTGATTCTATCATCATGAAGGCGCGCACGGGTCGTAATACTGAGTCACGAATCGTCCTGAACCGTTCGGCGGAGCCAACATCATTGATGACTGTTGGTATTTGTCGTGACGACGACGGATTGGACACTATTTTCACAGCTTTTGCCGGGCAGAAGGCCCCCAAGGAGCTGAGTGATCCTAGGCTTTCGGAGTCGGAGCGTCCTGAGGCTGAACAATTTTGGTCGTGTCATGCGCTCGTTGAAGATTAATAATTTAAGGAGGTGTCCCATATATCCCGCGTAATGCGGGATTTTTTCTTTTTTGCTTATGCTATTATAATGTTAAGTAATAAGCGAGGAAAAATATGGCAAAAAAAATTACCAAAAAACAAACAAAAAATGGATGTGCTAATGCCTTTAAGATTGCAATTTGTGCATTGTCTGTACTTGTTGTGTTGCTCGGAATAACTGTGGTTTGCTTGGCGTTTAAGAGTGCTAGTAATGAAGAAAAAGATAAGCGTAACGCAGTTTTTGAGAATCTAGCAATGAGCTATATTACTAAGCTGCCAATAGCTGATGAATTGGACGGGGAGTATAACGCGAATATTGCATATAAAGGGACTGGCCTCTCTGAGGATGGCGATGTTTATATTGATTTCACTATTTATTATTACGAAAAAGGCGGTAACTATGCACCAGTAAAGGCTCAAGATGGCCGCTTGCATTTCCAGGGTGATTATTACAATAATATCAACAATGATCCTGACGAATATCGTTTTGCTCATGCCATTTGGTATGGGGATGAATATGAGGTTAGCGAGTAGAATCTTGGCTGGAGCTACTAGTTTGCGGACTGATCCGTTGCTTTTAGTGTAGTTTTAGCGCGTTGTCTTAATTCTGCTTTTTTAACTGCTTCTTGGATTTCTGGTATATTTTTAATTTCTTCGAGGTTATAATGCGGGATTATGCGACCAGTTATATCTCTGTATTCTTTTCCTTGAAGATTTGATATCTTTGGCTTAATAGCGTGTGTGCTGATTCCCAATTCTTTTTCTAGACCCCCGAGCGTACACCATCCTTCTGGTGCTGTTGGCGTTTCTAATAATTTCTTGATTTCTGGTATATTTTTAATTTCTTCGAGGTTATAATGCGGGTTTATGTGACCACTCATATCTCTGTATTCTTTTCCTTGAAGATTTGATATTTTTGGCTTAATAGTGTTCCTGCCGATTCCTAATTCTTTTTCTAGACCCCCGAGCGTACACCATCCTTCTGGTGCTGTTGGCGTTTCTAATAATTTCTTGATTTCTGGTATATTTTTAATTTCTTCGAGGTTATAATGCGGGATTATGTGACCACGTGTATCTCTGTATTCTTTTTCTTGAAGATTCGATATCTTTGGTTTAATAGCGTACGTGCTGATTCCCAATTCTTTTTCTAGACCCCAGAGCGTATACCATCCTTCTGGTGCTGTTGGCGTTTCTAATAATTTCTTGATTTCTGGTATATTTTTAATTTCTTCGAGGTTATAATGCTGGTTTATGTGACCACTTATATCTTTGTATTCTTTTCCTTGAAGATTTGATATCTTTGGCTTAATAGTGTTCGTGTCGATTCCCAATTCTTTTTTTAGACCCTTGAGTGTATACCATCCTTCTGGTGCTTTTTTGGCGGTTTTTAGATAGTTTGTTTCTTTTGGTCTCTCTTCAATATTTGTGTTTTGTTCTTCGATATTTGCTAGTGCTTTCTTGAGGCGATCTGCGTAGTTTTGTGAATATACTAATGACTGTCCAATTTTTGGATAATCTTTCATGATTTGATCTAGTTCGGTTTTGGTGGCGTCTAATAGAAAGTCTGTTGTTATTTTCGCCTCTTTTAATTTTTCTGTATCAAAAACAAAAGTGCGATTGCCTATCTCGTCGCAAGAAAGGATTGCGCGGTTTAGTTCTGGCGCCTCGATCATGTCGTATGGTGTTTGACGCATCATTTCTGGACGGACCATTCCAGTATTCATATTAAATTGCCTTGGATCATCTAAATCCACTTCAAAATCGTTCTCTAGAATAAATAGTGCGATTTTGGCCTTTGGAAGTAGATAGATCTGATTGAATGACCCATTGTTTGTGACGATGTTGACGGTTGTTTTATCTGGTGGGATATATACAGAATCTTTATTTGATTTTCTGGAATCTGCTATTTTAAAGTCTATTTTATTGATATCGTCTTTTATATCAATAATATGATTTAGAATATCTTCAACGTTTGTATCGAGTACTTCTTGGAGAATACGATCTTCGGTTTCTTTTTTGTTCTCTGCTAGCGTAATATCCCATTTGTAATGCGGGTCTACGATTATGTCGTTTATAAGCTCGATGGTGCTATCTATTGCATCGTCTGCATAAGAATCGATATTTTCGGCAGTGAGTGGCGTGGATAAGATACTGTTAAGTCTTGCTTGATAATCGCGTTCGGATTCTTTTATTTCGCCAGGTTTTTGCATGATACTTCCTATGTTTAGTTAAATTATACAACAAAACTGGTTTTTAGTGTTTTGCTTTCTGCTGTAAAAGCGTCGCATTAACGATAAAAGGCGGGCCACCTCTTCCCCCAATACTTCTTTATTTGGAAGAATTGGATCGCGACGCTTGCCTTGAATTGTTTAATGAATATAATCAGTTGAACCCGAAAAATATTAATTATTTCTTCATTTTTGGATCAACGACGTGTTTTTGATAGGCGTTTGCAGCGACGTTGCTGGCTGCTTCGCCAGCTTTTCCGCCGAGAGCTGCGCCAGCTTCGTCACCAACTGCGCCAACTACTGCTGAGGCGGCGCCGGATTTGGCTCCTTCGACTGCGGCTTTGCTGACACTTTTGCCGTTATAGATAGCATTGGCGGCTTTGCCGGAGACATTGGCGCCGATGGTGGTGCCAGCTTTGGCCAATTTGCCGGTTGCGAAAGTGTTGATTGCGTCTGCGGATGAGGTAACTATGGCTTCGATGATGTCGCCACCATTTTTGGTCCCATCAGCGGCAACTTCGCCGACACCTTTTAGGACTTTGTAGCCGGCGCTAACAGCTTTGCCGCCTGGTACTAAGGTTTCGCCGGCAGTCATGGCATAGTCTACGCCTTCGACGATTTTTTCGGTTACATCGATGGTATTGTCGATATGTTCGACAATCTTTTTGCGGTCTGCGGCGTCTTTTTCTTTGATCTGTTGCTTTTTTGCTAACTCTTTTTTAATGGTCTTTTCGTCTTTGGCGGTAATTCCCTCTTTTGATGCAACTTTGTCGACGTAAATGTCTCGTTCAACCTGTTTGGTGTTTTTCTTTTGGTCTTCGACCATTTTGCGGTTTTCGCGGTCTTCAAGTGTATCGCGATTTTTGACTTTTTCGCGTTCTTTTTCTTGCCAAGCTTTGTCTTTGGCGGCTTGTTTTTCAACTTCTTCAATGTTGCTGGTGTTCAAAATGGTGTCACCATTTTCGTATTCGCCGGTCTCGGGATTATATTCGAAAGTCTTTTCGCGGCCATCTGCGCCTTTGACTTTTTTGTAGCGTGCGATGGCAACGCCGGCGCC
>JAZUJS010000062.1:0-2433 GCA_045642865.1 Candidatus Nanosyncoccus sp. | reverse complement strand
TTTTTTATTCCACCGCGCAGCCATTTTTAGCCGCAGGCATTTTCATTTTAGCCATTGGGCATTTTACCAAGCGACCCAGTCGCTATTTTCTGTTTTGGACTACCCACGTACTGGGATAAGCCCATATTTCCAAAACATTTTCTATTGAATCTTAATATTGTATGCTTTTTTTTTGTTTTTTATCTTATTTTTATGGTTTTTGTCTTTTTATTGTCTTTATTAGTTTGCGTCGTTTTCCGCGATTACTTTTCGCCTTTTCGTTATTCATTCAGCCTTCCCATCTTCACCTTCACAATCTCCCCCGCATCATTCCTCTCCAGCACCTCAACCAGCTCCTTTCTATCCAATTCCTTCAGGATATTCTGCACACGCACGACATCGATCTTCAGATTCTTCGCCAAGGCAGACACCTTAGTCTTGTTACTGTCCTGCAGATAATTCATGACAGAAATGACATCCATATCCATACCGTTCAGATCACCGTCCGAATCCATACGCCTCATCACGAACTCCGTCATATCCTCATACGAACCCCTGTCAACAAACCTCTGCACCCTCTTCCAAGTCTTCCTTCTCTCGATATGCGACAGCACCGAAAAGCGTCTCATCAAGTTCAGTATATACGAATTATAGTTCTCACGCCTGTCCAGGAAGAAATAAGTTCCCCACACGAGCACCACAGCCACCGACAGCGTCACCGCCAGCTGCCCCATCTGCCACAAGCCGCTCTTGTACGACACATACCATGCAAGGATGACCAAGGCATTCAGCAATATCTCCGAGCAACTCGTCACCGCCGGACTGATACCAGCATCCACGAACTTATGGTGCAGATGGTTTCTGTCCCCCTGGAACACCGACTTACCTTGCATCTTCCTCACCGCCATCACCCTCAGCGTATCCAGCACCGGCACACTTGCCACCGAGAACATCATCACCGGCAGACACATCACCACGTCAGGGTCAGTCTCGCTCAGGTTTGACATCATACCCCTCGACGAAAGACACTGGATAAGGCACCACGTGAAGAGCGCCCCCATCACCATCGTGCCCGCATCCCCGATAAACATACGGCTCTTCTTTCCGAACACATTATGCAGTAGGAACGGGATGAGGCTCGCAGTGAAGCAAGCCATCAGCGAAGCATCCGCCCAGTCCTGACGCTTCATGAAGATAGCCATGAGCACAGGAGCCGTAGTGATGCACAGACCCGTAGAAAGGCCGTCCACACCGTCCACCATGTTGTAAGCATTGATGATACCCACCCCTGCAAAGACAGTAAGCGGAATACCTATCCACCAGCTGAACGACCCCACGCCGAACAAGCCATACATATTATCCACGCAAAGTCCCGAACACAGACACATCAGCAAAATGGCAAGACACTCCACGATCAGTCTGTAAAGCGGAGACAGACCAATCAAGTCATCCACCATACCGATGAACAACAGGATGGAACAAGCCATCATTACTGGGAAAAGGTCGAAAATGGTACTCACAAACAATCTGCCGCCCACCAAGCTCTTGATATCAGTACACTGAACAAACAGCGAGCCCGCCAACAGCAAGCCGCATATCATACCGAAAAAAACCGCAAGACCACCCAGCACCGGGACAGGACTCTTCTGCAGCTTACGTTCATTCGGATTATCCGTCAGGCGCCTAATCTTAGCCACCTTCAACACCTTCCTGTAAATGATGCTCGTACCGCCATACGCCATGATGGCAGACAAAATCAATATCCAACTATAATCAATCTCCATAACGTTCTTGTAATCTGAACTTGTCCGTTGCAAATTAACATAAAAAAATCCAAATAAACACAAAGAAAAGCAAAAAAATCACAAAAATTCACAAAAATCCCCCTAAGAACACCACCAATAGTCAATGTCCTTAGGGGGAAACTGTATAAATAAGGAGGAAGGGGAGGCCATTAGCCATTAAGTCGAAAAGTCTAAAAGGCTAAAAGACAAAGAGTCTAAAAGGCTAAAAGTCAAAAAGGCTAAAAGGCGAAAAGTCTAAAAGGCTAAAAGGCGAAAAGTCTAAAAGGCTAAAAGTCTAAAAGTAAGCCATCCGGATGGAAGCTAATAGCTAATGGCTTTTCCTCCCACGCCGCATGGATTTTATTTTTCGCCATATTGGCGATTTTGGCTATTGAGCCTTATTTTCCAGTTTGGATGATTGAACCTTCATAGAAGGTAGGGATTTGATTATAGATCAGGATTGGAAGCTTGCTTACAAAGACTGATATATAAACAAAGACCAATAGGCGTAGCCTTCAATCATGCAAACATTTTCTTTTAATTATTCCAAATACGGTTTTTATTGTTTTTTATCTTGTTTTTATTGTTTTTGTCTTTTTCCCCACCGCGCCAGCATTTTCTTTTATTCTTAATTTTTAGCGTTATAGTAGATGCAAAACATCGTTTAGTA
>JAZUJS010000061.1:0-3473 GCA_045642865.1 Candidatus Nanosyncoccus sp. | reverse complement strand
GTTGATGATGCAATTTTACGAAAACCTGGAAAATTTACCGACGAAGAATACGAAAAGATGAAAGCGCATTCAAAAGAAGGGGCACGCATTGTAAATGAAGTTCTTTCTGCAACTGAAGATGAAGAATTTAAACAGATTGCCGTAAACGTAGCGCATTATCACCATGAAAAATGGAATGGAACTGGTTATCCGGAAAAAATTGCCGCCGAACAGATTCCTTTTGAAGCGCGTATTATGGCACTTGCCGACGTTTTTGATGCACTTGTAAGTAAACGCTGCTACAAAGACAGTTTTTCTTACGACAAGGCGTTTGAAATTATCCAGAATGATTTAGGCACTCATTTTGATCCACAGCTTGGTGCGGAATTTATAAAATGCCGTACTAGTTTGGAAGCTTTGTATAATAGTTATTAGTTTTTTGGAAATTAAAGCATTTCTCTCTTTAAAATTATAAAATTGTATTTACCGTTAGACCCTGATTATTCCTCATATCGAATAGCAAAAAAAGTCGAGAAATTCCATCTATTCTGAACTATGATATACTAAGAATGATGACACATTTAGTAGATGCAGTGCAGAAAATGCAGGATTATATCAGTACACACCTCGACAAAGAAATTACACTGGCCGACCTTGCCAACGTAGCACTTTATTCGCCGTGGTACTGCTACAGGATTTTTAAGGAATACACAGGCTACACTCCGTCAGATTATATCAGGCGCCTTAAGCTGACAGATGCAGCACAAAAACTTAAAAACACCCCATCCCGCGTTTTAGACATTGCCCTCCAAACAGGCTTTAACAGTGTAGACGGATTTCAACGTGCATTTTACCGCGAGTTTGGCTGTAATCCCGGGACATACGCTAATCACCCAATTCCAATTCCGCTGTTTTTGCCAACCGGTGTTAAGTTCAAATTTTTACCCAAAAAAAAGGAGAACCCTATGGAAACTAAAATTGAAACAAAAAATGTATTTATTCAGTTGATTCACAAACCAGAACGTAAAGTGATTATAAAACGCGGCCAAAAAGCTGCAGAATATTTTGCCTATTGCGAAGAAGTTGGCTGCGACATCTGGGGCGTTTTAAAAAGCATGGACAGTCTTTGCGGCGAACCAGTTTGTCTGTGGCTTCCAGAAAATCTTCGCGCCGGAAAAAGCGAATATGTTCAAGGCGTTGAAGTTCCTCCCGATTACACAGGCACTATTCCCGCCGGCTTCGATATAATTTCTCTTCCAGCCTGCGACTACCTTATGTTCCAGGGCGAACCATTTGCCGAAGAAGATTTCGAACAGGCAATCCTCTCAATCTGGGATGCCGAAAAAAAATACAATCCTTCCGTCCTTGGCTTAAGATGGGACCCGTCAAATCCCCGTATTCAGCTCGAACCACTTGGCGACCGCGGCTACATTGAACTTGTTGCTGTAAAAGAAAAATAAATTTTCATTCACCGCAATTTTTTTTATATTCACTTGGAGACATACCTTTTAATTTATGACACGCTTTTGAAAAATAAAGGCTGTTGTCAAAGCCGAGGGAATTGGCGATGGCGGTGATTGAAAGGGATGTTGTTTCTAGCAAGTGGCAGGCTTGTTTTATTCTAAAGTCGATAAGGTATTCTTTTGGCGAAATTCCAAGAACTGATTCAAAACAACGGAAAAGCTGGCTGCGGCAAATACCAACATAATCGGCAATGTTTTCTATTGTGATTGGTTGGGCGTAATTTTCGGAAATGAATTTAACGGCGCCTTGAACATAAACTTGCGCAGTTGAAAAAATTGTTTCGCGCTGGGAATTGTCTATGAGGAAAGATAAAAGTTCGTAAAGCAGGCCTGTCATACGGAGGATGTTTGAAAATCCGTTGCCTCGTTCTTTGTAAATTGCTCGGATTTTTTCCAGAAGTTCATCGCCATTTGGAACTTTTTTGATGAATGGGGAGTCAGGGGTAAAGTCGGTGGAGTTTAGAATGATGGCGGCATCTGTTCCGGCAAAACCTACCCACGCATATTCCCATGGGTCTTTTTTATCGGCATAAAAGGAAACTTCGGCGTTTGGAAAGCAGAGAAAACAGTCGCCTTTGGAAAGTCTGGTTTTATTTCCTAGGGTTTCAAAAGTTCCGGCGCCTTCTGTAACATAGTACAAAACATAATGATCGAGGGCGGCAGGTCCCCAGCGGTAAAGCGGTTCGCACTTTTGAAAACCAACATTAAATGCCGAAAGCGAAATCAGGTCTTTTCCATTGCTTTTGTAGGAAGATTGAACGGGTTTTGTGTCGATGGAAGCTGTACTGGAAATGATAAAATCCAGCTGAAGGAGAGTTTTTCCGTTCGGAAGGGAAATTTCATTTTGCTTAAAAAGCTCATAGGATTTTTCTAAAAGGCGGGAAACAAGTCCTTTTTCCGAAACGTTTGATTGTCCGCCAGCGTAAAAACTACAGCAAATAAACTGCGGCCGCACTTTGGAAAGCACGTTTAAAAAGAAATCGTAACCCATTTTTTCCAGCAAAAGATTTACAATCAAGAGGTCGGACTGTTCCAAGCGGGAAATAACTATCTGTTGTTTTTTTACGTCTATTTGTTTTACAGATTTGTATTTGCCGGCGGGAATGTCTATGGAAGTGCCACCAGAACTTAAAATTGTAACCGTTGTTGCCGGATACGTTTTAAGCTGGGTTTGAAGCATTTCAGAAAGAGTCTGATTTATAGAATCTGTGGGCGAACTGTTGGAAACTGTCAATTTTATCTCCGTTTTTTCATTTTAGTACAAAAACTACCAAAAATGCAACATTTTTACATATCGAGTAAACATCTGGCAATATACAAATTAGTAATACAAGAGTATTCTGATAATAGATTCCGGATCAGGTTCGGAATGACACAAACAGTTTCGAAAGGAGAAAATACCATGTCTATTTTAGTAACAGGTGGCGCAGGATTTATTGGCAGCCACACAGTTGTTGAACTTCAGAACGCAGGTTTCGATGTAGTTGTTCTTGATAATCTTGCAAACTCAAGCGAAAAATCTCTTGCACGCGTAGAAAAAATTACCGGCAAAAAAGTAAAGTTTTACAAAGCCGACATTCTTGACCGCGATGCTTTGAATAAAATTTTTGATACAGAAAAAGTTGATTCTGTAATTCATTTTGCAGGACTTAAAGCTGTTGGTGAATCGGTTGCAAAACCTTGGGAATATTACGAAAACAATATTGCCGGTACACTCACACTTGTTGATGTAATGCGTAAACACAATTGCAAAAACATCATCTTCTCTTCATCTGCAACAGTTTATGGCGACCCGGCATTTATTCCAATCACCGAAGAATGTCCAAAAGGTCAGTGTACAAATCCATACGGATGGACAAAATCTATGCTCGAACAGATTTTAAGCGACATGCAGAAGGCCGATCCTGAATGGAACGTAATTCTCCTTCGCTACTTTAATCCAATTGGTGCACACAAATCTGGAACAATGGG
>JAZUJS010000060.1:0-23044 GCA_045642865.1 Candidatus Nanosyncoccus sp. | reverse complement strand
CGGGAGAGATTTTGTCATTTTTATTACATCTTTGCGGGAATAGCCAAGATTTTCCATGTCTTTTAGTTTTTGGGTCATGTTTTCAATGGAAAGGCTGTAAATTGAAGGAGAGGATTTTGTCATTTTTATTGCATCTTCACGGGAATAGCCAAGATTTTCCAAGTCTGTTAGTTTTTGGGTCATGTTTTCAAGGGAAAGGCTGTAAATCGTTGGGAGGGATTTTGTCATTTTTATTGCATCTTCACGAGAATAGCCAAGATTTTCCATGTCTTTTAGTTTTTGAGTCATGTTTTCAAGGGAATAGCTGTAAATTGCCGGGAGGGATTTTGTCATTTTTATTGCATCGTCATGGGAATAGCCAAGATTTTCCATGTCTTTTAGTTTTTGAGTCATGTTTTCAATGGAATAGCCGTAAATTTGCGGAAGGGATTTTGTCATTTTTATTACATCTTTGCGGGAATAGCCAAGATTTTCCATGTCTTTTAGTTTTTGAGTCATGTTTTCAAGGGAATAGCTGTAAATTTGCGGAAGGGATTTTGTCATTTTTGTTGCATCTTCGCGGGAATAGCCAAGATTTTCCAAGAATCCATTAATATCCTTAACTTTTTGTGCAAGTTTTTCGTCAGTATAGCCGCCAAGCGCATAGCTACCTCTAATCCCTATCGCAGTTTTTGGATCGTGGCCAGATTTCTCGAGCTGATCAGTAGCACGATCACGTCGTGGGGTAGCAACAATATTCTGATTGCTAGCTTCCGTATTGACGGTTTCCGCATTAGCGACTTCCGTATTGACGACTTCTACATTAGCAACTTCCGTATTGGCGACTTCTACATTGGTGGTGTTTTGGCTATTATCTATATTTTCCATTATTCAATTTCTCCAGCATCGATAAGATCGATTATGTCGTCATAACTCATTCCTGTGGCCGACTTTTTTGCAATGAATTCATCTATTTCATATGCATCAAAATTTAGTATCCATGGGTTTGTATCAATCGTTGCAAAAAGGCCTTCAATACCGATTGAGGTAAGTTTTTCTAGTAGTTCTGCAATATCTTTTCGGGAACGAGTTAGATAGAACGGATTCGAAAACAAGATATTTCGGATAATCGTATCTGAACATTTTATTTGTTTTAGAACATTAATCTTCTGAGATATTTCTTCATTAGACAAGTTAACAATCTCTGGATTTTGCTCTAGCATGGTTTTTATTTCTGATTGCGATAAGCCTATTTGCGACAAAATATCCATAAGTTTATTATAACATAAAAAATCTGACACTTTTTATACCCTAATCCTTTCCCACCTATCCGTATTACAATTAATTTGTTGCCCAAATGGTAGGCACACTAGCTTCAGGTGCTAGTGTCTTCGGATGTGCAGGTTCAAATCCTGTTTCGGGCACCAGTTAAAGAGACTTAATAAGATTCTTTTTAATCATCATTGCTATCATGAGGTAAAAATGTTATAATATAAAAACTAGACAGGTTCTTATCTAAGTACTTTTAAAGATTGGAGATGATATTTATGAAGCTCTGGCAAAGACCGGCAGTTGGTATTTATTTTAGAAATAGCATAGTCCCAGCAGACTTTACCCATGATGGCTTTATTATGATTGACATGGAAGGCGTCTTTCAGCTTGCCTACGAATCTTCTATTAGTAAATTTGATGGCTTTCCTGATTTATTTTACGATTTAGATAGGTTTAACTCTAAGGATCAGCGATATATAGACAAAATTAATCGTGAAATATCAATCAGACGTAAGCCTATCGCGGCAATCCTGAATGAAAAATTTTTGGACTTAGTTTTTAGCAAAAGAAAACCCCAATTTGCATTTAAGATCGGCCACAAAATCAACTACTTACCAGCATTAGAAAAGATTATTGCTGAAAGTATAAGTTATTTTTTAAATGAACACGACTGCGTAATCTTTGGCTCACCACTTTGCTTAAAAATCCCAGATACATATATTGTATCGAACGATAACTTCCAAAGTGAATTAAATGAGATTATAAGGAAACGAAATCTATTTGACGCAATCAGTACGCTTCAGAGTAAAATAGGCGTGGATCGCAAAGATTTTACTTGGAGTAGCAACGTCACACTTGCTCCGATTAGGAAAGATTTTAAAAATGAGATTATGACAGAAGTTGAAAAATATCAAACTTTTAGTGAATTTGACCTTTCAATGCAGCTTTTAATGCATTTAGGCGCAAGAGACAAAAATCAATTTTATAGCTCAGATAATTCGAGCTTTAATAAGGAGTTCGTCTCGAGAGAAATTACAAGATTGGCAAAAGAGTTAAATGACTATTTCAAAGAACTTTATGTCGTAGTTAATGGCAAAAAGATATTTTTACCTGCCGCAACGATGAATGGATATACAAGAAATCCTTTCAGTGATTATACAGATCATCCAGAATTAGATCTTTCCCATAAGAAGTTAATTAGCAAAGATGGCCAAAATAGCCTAATTGTCAAGGAAAAATATTCTGGTAAAAAAATCATTTTTGCACCAGTAGCCAAAGAAATCAGTAGTCTGTATAGTCGAGGATTTTGTAATTTGCACTATGCAAACCCTGGAGAAATTTTTGTTTATGGAGCGTATCTGGAAGATGATGTATTGCCTTTCGCGTATTCTTCATATGGTCTGATATCGTATAATTACACCAAAGAAATGCTTGCGTTTCTCGGTTTTAGCGATGACTCTATTCTGGAATCATCAAGAGCATGGAATGCAACATGGGCCCCAGAAAATACCATGAGTGTTTTATTTACCTATTCACAAGAGATGATCAAAGAGCATATGCCAGGGATAAAAGGGATTCTGACGTCAATTAACCCAAATCTCGGTTTCTCTGCAAGTGCGTTCCGTGGTATTCATTTCGAAATAGTCTCATTGAAACCTACGGTGTTTTCGTACCAGATTGATGAAAATGGTTTACCACACTTTAAATCCAAGAGTGAAATATCCAAGAGTCTTGGGATTGAGCTTTCGAAATTACATGAAAGCTCATATTATACCGAAAATAGAATACCTTTTTTGCAGACCATAGAAATGCTTTACCTCTACGATTATGCTGAGAGGCAAAAACTACTCCAACACCCAATCTACGTAGTATCGGAAAATGATTACATCAATAACCGATAAAAAAATACCCCTGTATAAGCAGGGGTATTGCCTTTATAAGATTTCTACAGATTCACCATTATAAAACAAAACATCATCATCAGTTAAAGAATATACTTTGAATCCTTTTTCCTCCAACTTTTCGGTTGCCCTTTTTATCCTTTCAAAATATTTTTCTTTATGAGCATGGGGAATAATTATATTGTTAAAAATACCTAAACCGTCAAAATTCTTCAAATCTGGTGCCAAATTTGGATCATCAAACTCCATGGCGCCCTCAATTGTTGGGCAACAAATAATGGAGCCAGCGCTCGAGCCAATATAAATTCCGCCATTGGCAACATACTCCTTGATAACATTTTGAACTCTACTCTTGTTGATCTTATCCATAAGGTAAAAAGTATCACCACCCGCAACCAAGACCAAGGCAGCATCGCTCAAGATTTTTTTTAACGATTCTGCATCGATATTCTTAAAGTCTAAGTCCATAACATCCATACCGGCCCCGATTAAAGCATCCCTATCTGCTTCAACAAAATCTTTATTATCGTATGGGTCTCCAGCCGTCGGAACGAAAACCGCTTTTTTACCGCTAAATTCAATACTCTCATTGGCGAAAATTTTATTAAGTGTCACTTTTGCATAAGATGCAAGATATAGTTTCATATTATTCCTTATTTTTAATAATCCATTCAATAACAGTATCGCTAGCGTGAATGTTTTTAATGTTATAAATGTCTCCCAAGAACTTCTCGGCATCAAAAATCTTTGGCATTTTCTGCAATTCCTTATTTTCTCTACTCGACAGAATTTGCGGTATTTTATCGCTGGTCTTATCGTAAATCTGCGTAAAGAATGTATGCATAGCTGTGTAACCGACATGAATTTCTTTTGACAAATCTTTTGATAAAAGTCCAGCCAATAATTCAAGAACAAAGGCAAAAAATCCCATGTCATACGGTAATCCAGTAATCACGTCAGTACTCCTAGATGAAACGTCAAGATTTAAAGTTTCTCCATCCAAATGAAAAATCAAACCAAGTGTACAGGGAAAATCTTTCGTCGGCTTTTTATGTTCAATATTATTAATATTAATAACGGCTTGTCTAGTTTCTTGGTTTTCTAGGATATTTTGTCTAACCCACTCAAGCTGGCTAATGCCAAATGGAGTTTTTTGGTAAAAAACATAATAGCCATAGTTTGAGTTTATCATCCCATTTCCATCGCAAATTTTATTCCAAAACTTCGAAGCATCCGCAAGACCATCATTAACATTCAGGCTGCCGACCAAATAAGCGTACAGCTCTCTGGCAAAATATCTAACTGATTCTGGCGCACGAAGTGTATGAACGCGATTGTAGGAGTTTTTCAAGACATAAGTTACATTGTTCGATTGCAACGCCAATCCAGAAGTTGTCCGAATTCTTTTTCCATCCGACTGAATGTATTTAACCCCTTCCTTCACTAGCTCATCAACCGAATCGGCCAAAATAGTCTTATTTTTATATAATTCCATGTACAAATATTATATCATAAAAACCATCCTAATATACGCAATCCCACACGTTGACAAATTTGCCAAAATATGATACTATATAGATAAGGCATTTTGTGTCTTAGTATTTTAATAGAGAGAAGGGGGGAAGCATAAATGATGAGAGAGAACATTAAAAATGTCCTCATCGGAGAATTGGTTTCTATGTCAAAGAAGCTTGGCCGAACGCCAAAAATCAAAGACATAAAAGTCTCCGGGCATCCGGTATACCAATATTACGCAACCTTTGGTTCATTTGCGAATGCACTCGAGGCGGCAAAGCTCGACGTAGCTCGAACGACTACGAAGCCCAATAACAAGTACAGTGACGCAGAGCTTATTTCTATGCTCCAAAACTACGCTGAAAAACTTGGCCGAACACCAAGAATGAAAGACGTAGAAAACGAGCCAAAAATGCCCAGTGCGGTCACATATGTCAACCGATTCGGTTGCTACAAAAACGCACTAATTATGGCAAATCTATCCAAAGCTCATCCGAAGCACGTCGAAAAGCCCAAAAAAGCAAAGGATTATACCGACGCAGAGCTCATTGCCATGCTCCAGAATTACGCCAAAAAACTTGGCAGAACGCCAAAAATAAAAGATGTAGAAAACGAGCCCGAAATGCCCAGTGCAGGAGCCTACGTTAGGCGGTTTGGGAGCTACACAAACGCTCTCATAATGGCCAATCTTGAGCGGACACAGAGAAAAGGAGAAGATAAGAATGAAAGATGAACAATCTATTTTACCGGTATACTCGCTCGAAATAATCAACGAAATTGCGGGCGATAGCATCATGGCTCGAAACGTCGCCAGAAGCATTCTCGAAACGAAAAAGGGGTTTCAACACTTAGAGAACTGTAGAAAATACAGCATCTATGGCAGAAGGCTTGTAGTTTTATACAATGTACTCTGCAAACGAAGTATTGTTGCCCTGCAACAGACGTTGAGATTGCTGGATACCGGCGTGTACAAGCAGAAAGAAATCGAGGAAAATCTCGATAGCTCAACACCCGTGTCGTTTATCAATAGGATTAATCTTTATCCAAAAACGGAAGAAGATGCATCGTCCTGGAGCAAGGAGCAATTCCTTCTCTATAGCTTTATTAAAAGTAGGCAAAACGCCGAATGAAAAAAGCCCCACGAAGTATCGTGGGTAGCCTGAAAAAGCCCCTTCAAATCGAAGAGGCTTTTTTTAAAAAAAGTACAATGCTACTCGAGGCTAACCTTCTCAGTCCCCATATATGCTAAGCGAAATGCGAAGCGCTGATATTGATACTTGGGACCATGCTCATCGAATAGACGCACCGGAACCTCATCTGCCAAAAACCAGTGGATTCTCTTTTCGACGAGCCACGACGATGAATCTGACAGATACTTGCGAAAATACGAAAGGTGCTTCATAAACAGTTCCTTATCATCATGACAGATATCATGATAAAGGTGCTCCAATTCGCACCTGGTCAGATGCAAGGAACAACAAACCACAAACTGCGGCGCACAATCTGGATTATCAAATTCATCATGCTCAATAATAAAATTATAAATATCCGGCGCAGCGTTAACTCTGAGTGCCCAATCACCATAGTTCATTTGTCCACCTCCAAATAATGTACAAGGATACTAGTTACATAATATTTATATCACATTTACACGATAATAAAAGCCGCTCATTTGCCGAGCGGCCTAAAGTAAAAGTTACGACATTGACTCAATGAAAATCGAGCCTATTCCATTCGTATATCTTTTCCTCTCAATCCTCCAGCCCTCCGGCAGAATTAACTCGTTGGGTCTCAGATTGGTTTGTAACTTGAAACCACCCGTCACATTGCGGGTGAGCTTTACGTCCCTATTCAGGCACGTTAGCAGTTTAGCTGCAGTATCTGCCGATAACTGCGAGCTTTTGATTATAATTGGGCTTTTTTCCGGCATCCGCTTAACGTGAGGATACGATAAATGAATATGTTTTTCATCGTTCGTAATATCATCTCCGGACACGGAAAAATGCCAACCATCTGGCAGCTTAAATACCACCGACGAAGGCACAACATTGATTTTCATAATCACCTTCATCTTGGCAGGATCTGCCACATTTTTTAATTCGATCATCTCAACGTACTGCGCGTTGAGCATCTCGATTAATTTAGCAACAACTGCCGGATTCATATCCCGCAGCTTAATACTATTTACGGCCATTTTATCACCTCCCTTGTTTTTATGGCCCTATCTTCTTATTATAGCACAGATAAGCAAAAAAGTCAAGATATACATAAGTGCAATTGCCAAAAAACACATTTTTGGCGAAAAATTCAAGCATAATTCATGTATAATAAAACCATATGAGCAAAATTACCAAATATCTGAACCAACTCATTACAGGCAACACTTTTGACGCGTCCGAAGTCCTCGAAAAATACTCCGTCGATCATTCCGCCCTGCAAATCACGCCAAAAATCGTCGCTTTACCAGAATCAACCGAAGACATTCAAAAACTAATGCAATTCTTTACGCAGCTTGCTGAAAAAGGCATCCGTGTGCCTGTAGCCGTGCGCGGCTCCGGCCTCGATGAAACCGGCGCCGACCTTACCACTGGCTTAGTTATCTCCATGGAAAAGCTCAACCATCTCGAAGAAATCGACACACGCGAGCGCCTCGTCCGAGTTCAAGCCGGCATCACACTTAAAGAGCTTAACACTGCGCTCAAAGTTAGTGGCCTCGTCCTACCAATCAAGGCCAACGAGAACGAAACCATCGGTAGCCTAATCGCCAATTGTCCCACCGATAGCTACGCCGCCAAATATGGTGGAATTATGAATTTTATCGAGCGCGCCGAATTTGTGCTCGCTAACGGCGAATGCGTCCAAACCAATCGCATCAGCGGCCGCTCAATCAACAAAAAAGTCGAACAGGGCACACTTGAAGGCTCAATTTACGACAAAATTCTCAATCTTGCCAAAAATAACGCTGAAGCTATCCAGCAAATTCATAGCAATAAGATTAGCCAAGCTGGCTACCCGAATCTTGCCTACGCAGCCCGCAAAGAAAGCGTCGATCTCATGCCACTTTTATTCGGTTCGAATGGTACGCTCGGTATCATCTCCGAAGTAATTTTGCGCGCCGAAGTGATTAAGCCCGCTCCAGAACGTCTCATCACATCTTTTAGTACGCTTAAGTCAACCATCAATTTCTTAACCAAAGTTGCCGAACTCAAACCCCTAGAACTTAACGTTGTAGACTTGCGCATCCTCAAAATCGCCGAAGAGCGCGGCAAAAATCTCTCCGAAATCACTCGTAAATTGCAATCCGGCTACGCCGTCTATGTTAGTTTTGACGAAAAGGGCAGCAAAGCTAGCCACAAAATCCGCGAATGCCTCAAATATATCGCCTCAACCTCTTCCTACATCCTAGAGTCAGAGAAAAACGCCCCACTACTAAACGAATTCGAAAATTCCATCACCAGTTACTTACATTCAACCACTGGTGGCGAACGCCTTTCGTTACTCTCCAATTTCTACATCCCGAGCAAAAATTTTGTTTCCTTTATTAAAGACACACAGACCATCGAAGAAAAACTCAAAATGGAAATGCCAGTTTTCGGCTCATTCATCACTTCGAATTACAGCATTCGTCCTAGCTTCCGCCTTTCCGACCCGCAACTCGACAACAAAATTCCGGTCTTCCTCAAAGCTGGCAACCTCATCATTACCAGAAATGAAGGCTCACTTGCTGGTGGCTCAGCCGAAGGCCGCATTAAAGCCATTATTACCAATAATGATTTGTCTGACACCGAAAAGTCAATCTACAAAGAATTGAAGAAGGCTTTTGACCCACAAAACATCATGAATCCAGACGCCAAATTGGGCGCCAACCTCAAAAACACACTTCCGCACCTTCGAACTGTGAAAACCCCCAAGATTATGTTATAATCGTCTCTATGAAGACTACTGTTAAAAAATTATCCGATTCCAAAATCGAAATCAAGGTCACTCTTGATGCTGCAGATTTGAAGCCAGCCTACGATAAGGCGCTCGAAAATCTTGCCAAAGAAGTAAAAGTTGAAGGTTTCCGCAAGGGCAAAGTCCCAGCCGATATCGCCAAAAAGTTCGTCCCAGAAAACGATCTTAACTCTGAAGCTATCGATATCGCTGTTCGCACGAGCGTCATTCGCGCCTTCGCCGAAAACGAAAAATCCCCACTCGTTATTCCACAAGTTAACGTTTCAAAATTCGTACCAAACGAAATGGTCGAATATACCGCTACCGCCGACATCGTCCCGGAAGTTAAGCTTGCCGATTACAAGAACCTCAAAGTTAAACGCGCCGAGGTAAAGGCTTCCGATAAAGACGTCGATGACGTGCTTAACAATATTGCCAAATCTTACGCCGAGAAAAAGGTTGTCAAACGCGCAGCCGCCGAAGGTGATGAAGTTATCATTGATTTTGTCGGCAAAAAAGACGGCAAAGCCTTTGATGGTGGCTCCGCCAAAGATTACCATCTACCACTCGGTTCACATTCCTTCATCCCAGGTTTTGAAGAGGGAATCGTTGGTCACGAAGTTGGTGATCGTTTCAATCTCGACCTCACCTTCCCAGAAGATTACGGCATGAAAGCTCTCGCTGGCGCAAAAACCGTCTTCGAAGTGCTTTTGAAACAAGTTAGCGAAATCAAAAGCCCAGCTCTCGACGATGAACTCGCCAAGAAATGTGGCCCATTCAAGACTATCGCCGAGCTCAAAGCCGACATCAAAAAGAATCTTGAGTCCCAAAACGCCTACCGCGTCGACGAAAAATACAAAGACGATTTGATCAAAGCCTTGGTCGAAAAATCTAAGGTCCCAGCTCCAGAAATCCTCATCAAGGATCAACTTCGCTTAATTGAAGATGATATCACCCGCAACGCTGCTACTCAGGGCATGACTTTCGAGGATTATCTCGCCGAAACCAAACAAACCCGCGAAGATTGGGAAAAAGAAGCTTCAAAAATCGCCGAAGCACGCGTCCAAGCCTCACTCGCACTTCAAGTACTTGCCCGTGACAACAAAATCACCGTCAAAGACGAAGTTGTCGAAGCTAAAATCGCCGAGCTCCGCGACGTTTACAAGAAATCGCCAGAAGCTCTCAAGAGCCTCAAAGATCCAAACGTCAAAATGGACATCAAAAATCGTTTGATCATCGAAAAAACTATCGACTTCTTGGTCAAAGCCAACGAAAAATAATTAAACCAATAAAAAGACCGCGGATTACTCCGCGGTTTTTTGAAAAATCATTTTTTGTCAATAAAAATCCACTCTAAAAAAGGGTCACCCGAAAAGGCGACCCCTTAGAACAACTAAAGTACATTAAAGCTTGGAAATTGTTAAGCAATACTGTCCGTTATAGTGAACAACACTGCCATCCCGATCTAAGCACGTTTGCCGTCCCCACGAATGATGCATATACGCACCGAAGATATCACGCGAACACACGGTGCAACGACTGCTTTTTGCGAAGGCATGCTCAATATTATTGATACCTTCGCGTTTCAGCGCAACCAGCACAGCTTCGTAGGGGTCATACTTAAAGCAACATTCGCCCACACACTGCGATACGTATGCACAGATAGATTCGGGCTCAACCCCAAATTCACGCATTGCTTTGGCGGCCGTCGCGATAATGTTTTGCTCGTTCATCGATATAACACTTACATGAGCAACCGCGCGTACTCGACCATCAGCCGACGACAACCCAACAAGGCAATCGTCCGCCGCCCAACCTATCAGGGTTATGTCGGGAACATCCGTAATAATTACGTTACCCAATTTATCGGTCCGATCAAATAAATTTACATCGGGCTCCGTAATTATCCGCATTTTTTCGCTGCCAGGCTCAAGCGAGAAGGACAAAATTCCTAATTTTTCCGAAGGAATATTATTCTCGGCGCAAAAGCGATAGAAATTCTGCAACTTTTCTTCCTTAGCCTTATCCGGCCAAAGCGACTTTTGAAACGAAACATCATCTTTAAACTCCGTTCCAAAAGAGATCGCGACCTTATGGGTACGGTTTGTAAAGCAGGAAGATTTCATTTTCTTGTCGTAAAGCACATCGATCACCTCCTTTTCTAGTGTGCTTCATTTCTGATTATGCCACACCCTTGCTCACTAGTAAAGTTTATGTCATAAAATACCTGAAAAAGCTTGCATTTTTCCGAGATTTGCGCTAAAATTATACCCAAAGAGTTTCACCTCAGTTTTTATTGCTGTAAAAGAAAACTGAGAAATAAAATATTAATTAAACAGGATATTTTACTGTGCCAACTATTAATCAATTGATTCGTAAGCCACGCCAGAGCGCAGCTAAGAAATCAAAAGCTCCAGCACTTGGCTCAATTGTCAACACGCTGAAAACCCGTTACTATGATCAAGCAGCTCCATTAAAGCGCGGTGTTTGTATCAAAGTTACAACCAAAACCCCAAAGAAACCAAACTCAGCAATGCGTAAAGTTGCTCGTGTTCGTTTGACCAATGGACAGGAAGTTTGGGCATACATCGGTGGCGAAGGCCACAACCTCCAGGAGCACGCAGTCGTGCTTGTTCGTGGTGGTCGTGTTCCTGATCTTCCAGGTGTCCGTTATCACATCGTCCGTGGCACCCTTGATCTTCAAGGTGTCCAAGGCCGCAAACAAGGCCGTTCTAAATACGGTGCTAAGAAGGAGGATAAGTAATTATGCCACGCAAAACTACTAAATCTCTCGAACGCAAAGTCAGCCCAGATCGCAAATATCAATCAATCTTGGTTCAACGTTTGGTCAATAAATCAATGCTCGATGGCAAAAAACAAGCTGCAGAACGCGCTGTCTACGCTGCTATCGAAGGTGCCGCAAAGAAACTTAACAGCGAAAACCCAGTCGAAGTTCTCGAAAAGGCCATCGCTAACGTTTCTCCAGATTTCGAAGTTAAATCCCGCCGTGTCGGTGGTGCTAACTACCAAATCCCATTCCCAATCGCTGGTCACCGCCAACTTCACTTCGCATTTTCATGGCTCGTCCAATCTGCTCGCGCACGCGGCGGTATGCCATTTGAAAAACGCCTCGAAGCTGAAATCGTTGACGCCTATAACGAAACTGGCGCTGCCTTCAAGAAGAAGGAAGACTGCCATCGTATGGCTGAAGCAAACCGCGCATTCGCACACTTTGCTCGCGGCTAATTCTTATATACAGCATAAAAAATACCCCGAATTTGGGGTATTTTTTATTGGACTTATGCTATAATTAGACATAAGTATATTTAGGAGGTAATAATGGTTAAAGTTGCAATTAACGGTTTCGGACGAATCGGCCGCAATGCACTGAAAATTCTACTTGAACGTCGCGACGTACAAGTAGTTGCTATTAATGATTTAACAGATGCAAAAACTTTAGCACACCTTCTAAAACACGATTCTTCCTATGGCGAATATGACAAAAAAGTCACCTATACCGACAATTCTATCAAAGTCAACTCGCGCGAAATTGCCGTCTTTTCCGAAAAAGACCCAATTAACCTCCCTTGGAAAAAACTCGACATAGATGTCGTGATCGAATCAACTGGTTTCTTCCGCACCACTGAAGATGCCGGCAAGCATCTCAAAGCTGGCGCCAAAAAGGTCGTTATTTCTGCGCCCGGCAAAGGCGAGGGAATTAAGACAATCGTTATTGGTGCCAACGAAGAAATTCTCGAAAAGACCGACAAAATTATTTCCAATGCCTCTTGTACGACCAACTGTATCGCCCCAATCATGAGCTTACTCGAAGAAGTCTATGGTATCGAAAAAGCCATGATGACAACCGTGCATTCCTACACTGGCTCACAACGCATTCTTGACGCTCCAGCCAAAGATTTACGTGAGGCTCGCTCGGCCGCAGAAAATATCGTTCCGACCACTACTGGCGCCGCCAAAGCCACAGCTCTCACAATCCCATCACTAGAAAACAAATTCAACGGCTTATCGGTTCGCGTTCCAACTCCAGTTGTTTCATTGGCCGATATTACCGCCATCCTCAAACGCGACGTCACCAAAGAAGATCTCGTTAAATTCTTCAAAAAAGCCGCCGAACAGCCATATTATCAAGGCATTCTCGGCGTCACCGAAGAAGAATTGGTTTCTTCAGACTTTATTGGAAACCCAAATTCATGTATTATTGACTTACCACTTATCGATGTAGTCGGCGGTAATATGGTCAAAGTTGTCGCATGGTACGACAACGAGTGGGGCTATTCAAATCGACTCGTAGAACTAACAGTTGAATTCGGAAAGGAGAACTAAAATGATAATTTACATTGGCGCAGATCACCGTGGCTTCGAGAAGAAAAAAGATCTCATTAAATTCCTCGTTGCCAGCAATATCCCAGTCGAAGACGTTGGTGCTTTTGAATATAAAGAAACCGACGATTTCAACGATCCGGCCATCAAAGTTTCTCAAAAAGTACGCAAAGATCACAACGCGATGGGTATTTTGATTTGCGGCTCCGCTAACGGCGTTGCCATCCAAGCCAACCGCTTCAAAGGCATTCGTGCCATTACTGCCAGCAACAACGAATCCGTCGAACTTGGCCGCGCCCACACCGACGCAAACGTCCTTTGTTTGTCTGCCGAATTCTTATCCGTCGAATATATGCAACACCTTATTAAAACTTTCCTAACCACTGACTTTGCCAATGAAGTTCGTTATATTAGGCGCAACAATCGCCTAGATGAGGAAGTTATCGATGCTTAGAACCGTCACTATTGTTCCGGCCATCCTGGTTAATAATAAGCAAGTTTTTCGTGAACAAATCGAAAAATGCAACACTATCACTAGGCGCGTTCAAATCGATGTTTCGGACGGAATTTTTGCGCCAGCCAACACTTTAGATATCACTAATGTCTGGTGGCCAAAAACCTGGAACACTGATTTACACTTCCTCTGCAACCATCCATCCAAATACGTCGACATTATCTTAAAACTCCATCCATCGCTCTGTATTTTGCATGCGGAAGCCGATGAGGATTTGATGCCGACTCTCGAAAAACTCAAAGCTGCCGGCATCAAAACCGGTATTGCTCTACTTAAAAGTACTTATCCTGGCAACATCAAACGTTACATTGACTTTGTTGACCATGTTTTGATTTTTGCCGGCGACCTTGGCGTTCAAGGCTCCAAAGCCGACATGCTCCAAACCGAAAAAATCGCTCTAGTCCGCGCCATGAAACCAAATGTTGAAATTGGCTGGGATGGTGGAGCAAATCTCAATAATTTGCGTGCACTTGCGCACGTTGATCTAGACGTAATTAATGTCGGTAGCGCCATCGCCAAAGCAGAAGACATTGCTAGCACCTACCAAGCCCTCGTCGCCGAAATCGACAAGAATGGAGTCGTACTCTAATGGCACGCGTCCTCGTCGTTGGTTCCGCCTTGCAGGATATCTACCTCATTGATCGCCAGGATTTAAAACCAACCAGCATCAATAACGAATCCCTAATGGGTAAAATTGCCGTCGGTTCAAAAATCGACATTGATAAAATCTCTTACGAGGTAGGTGGCAGCGGCCTCAATGCTGCCGTCGCCTTCGCACGACACAATCACGAAACTATTTTCCTAGGTCCAATCGGCAGAGATGTGGCCGGCGACGCGATTTTGCGTATGCTCGACCAAGAAAACATTGATAGCAGTTACATTAATTATTGTAATCAAACCGGCACATCGGTCATTCTGCTCGATTCCGGATCCGGAGAACGTACTATCCTAACCGCCGCCGGCGATTCAAAGAATTTCGATGATATCGATATTTGCGACTTTGACATGATCCAGCCTGATTGGGTTTATATTTCTACGCTTTTTGGCAACTTTACCATGCTTGAAAAAATCATTGCCCGCGCCAAAAAGCTTGGCGCCAAAATTATGCTTGCACCAGGGAATGGCGAATTAGATAATAATAAAAAATTCCTCAAGCTACTAAAAGATGTTAATATTATTGCCGTAAATAAGCAGGAGGCTGCGAAAATTGTACCTGGCACGACCTTAACCGAACTTCTCTCGCACCTCAATAATTATGTTGAAACCGTAATCATTACGGATGGCCAAATGGGTGGAATTGCCAGTAACCGTACCGAAACCTATCGTTTCGGTATCTACGAAGACACCAATATTAAAGATACGACTGGGGCCGGCGATGCCTTCAGTGCGGGTTTCTTGGCGCATTACGCTGCGCACAAATCCTTCCGCACATCGCTCATTTTTGCTTCCGCCAACTCCACAGCCGCCATCTCCAAAATTGGCGCCAGCACTAATTTATTATCCGGCACCGAAGAATTACACCCGATGCCAATTCAAAAAATATAAGGAAAACTATGTTACCAGAAGAAGTAGAAATTATCAAAAAACTTTCCATCGCCGATCTCGAGCGCGCCCAAGCCTATGCGCGCGACCTTGGACATGGACTCCAAATCGTCCGCACCTTCCCACAAGGTGTAACAATTTTTGGCTCCGCCCGCATCCCACAAGAGCATAAATACTGCAAAATGGCCTACGAGCTCGGTGGCCTACTCGCCAAAAACGGTCACGCCGTAATTACTGGTGGCGGTCCGAGCATCATGGAAGCAGCTAGCCGCGGCGCTTACGAAATCGGCGGACGCACCATCGGCTTTAATATTACCCTCGAGCACGAGCAATTCCCAAATCCGTATCTTACTGACTGCATCACTTTCGAATATTTCTTTGCTCGCAAAGTCATGCTCGCTATGGCCGCCAAAGTTTTCGTCTTTTTCCCAGGCGGTTTTGGTACAATCGACGAGCTTTCAGACGTAGTTGAATTAATGCAAGAGCATAAAATGCCAAAGATGCCAGTCTTCTTAATTGGCAAATCCTACTGGAGTAACCTCAATAAAATGCTCAAGAAAATGGTTGAACTCAAAACCATTAATCCAAGCGACATGAAAATCCTTCACATCACCGATGATATTACCGAAGTCGTTAAAGCCGCCAACAAAATCGGCCACCCAAAGATTACCGAGAACTATTACGATGGTTTCCGCGAGGCTTCACACGTTATTCGCGCCGAAAATATCGCTAAGGCCGAGCAGGCAAAGCAAACCGTAGCCGCCGCCGAAGCCGCAATTAATACCAATAAACAAGCCGCCACACCGCAAACCAATCTCCAAAATGGCGCTACCGTTACCACTACACCGACCGCCAACGAAATACTCGAGATGATTAATAAACAAAAATAGCAATAATAAAAAATCCCACCATCGCGGTGGGATTTTTGTTAACTATCAGTTTAGGCTCTGAATGGATCGGATAAACCAAGGCGCGAATTTGTCTCGGCAATACGAATCAATTCATTGTACTTACACATACGCTCCGTACGGGAGAGGGAACCAGTCTTAATTTGCCCAGCGCCAAGACCAACGGCAAGATGAGCGATTGAGGTGTCTTCGGTTTCACCTGAACGGTGCGAGATGACACTACGATAACCAGCTGCCTTAGCCATTTTTACTGCGTTAATCGTCTCAGTCAAAGAACCGATCTGATTAAGTTTAATCAAAATTGCATTACCAACTTTTTCATTAATACCACGTTCGAGCAATTTAGTATTTGTCACAAAGAGATCGTCGCCAACAAGTTGAATCTTATCACCCAACTTAGCAGTCAAAATCTTCCAGTTTTCCCAGTCAGTTTCACCTAGACCATCCTCAATCGAAACGATTGGATAGCGCGAAGCAATATCGGCGTACCAATCAATCATCTCGGCTGGAGTCTTAGTTTCACCTGAAGTCTTAAGAATATAAGAACCATTATCAAAGAATTCGCTTGAAGCAATGTCCATAGCAATAGCAATATCCTTGCCCAATCCATAACCGGCTTTCTCGACAGCAAGCGCAATACATTCAAGCGGTTCATTATTGCCACCTTTAACGCGCGGCGCATAGCCACCTTCATCACCAACAGTTGTTGGATAATCGCGTTCGGCAAGCACTTTCTTTAGAGCATGAAACACTTCGGTGCCCATTCGTACAGCATCATTAATATTTTGCGCGCTACGCGGTATGATCATGTATTCTTGAAAATCAGTCGCCCAACCAGCATGCTCGCCGCCATTCATAACATTCATCATTGGCATCGGTAAGCACATTTCACCGGTTGTGCCAGCAAGCTCAGCAATATAATAATAGAACGGAATATGGCGAGCATTAGCTACTGCCTTGGCCGTAGCAAGAGATACCGCCAAAATAGCGTTCGCACCAAGGTTCGACTTATTTTCGGTGCCGTCAAGGTCGAGCATGAGGGAATCAACCGTGTTCTGATCGGCCGAATTACCAACAAGCACATCGCGAATCTTAGAATTTACATTCCAGACTGCCTTCAAAACACCTTTACCGCCATACACACTAGCATCCCCATCGCGCAATTCTAGCGCCTCAAGAGCACCAGTCGAAGCTCCAGAAGGGACAGCCGCGCGGCCAATAATACCATTATCTAAAAAAACATCGGCTTCAACCGTTGGATTACCACGCGAATCCAAAATCTGGCGAGCCTTAATATTTGAAATTGTAAATTTATCCATAAGCGTATTATAACATTTTTTTCGTTATATGCTATAATCAGATAAACAACTAAGCGAGGAATCTATTCACATGGATAAAAATCCAACTTCAGCGCCACAAACCGAACCAGCTGCTCCAGTAACTGAATCAGCCGCTCCGGTCGCATTTGCCGCTCCAAAAAAGAAAAAAGGCCCAGCCATCGTCATTTCTGCTGCCGTCATTGCAGCACTTGGTGGCGCAGGTGCAGCTGCCTATTTTATCATCAATAATAACAATGCCGGCTCCGCCGATAACCAACTCACCAATGCTATCGTCGACCTCTTCAATGGTAATACCAAAAACATCAAAATTGATGGCTCACTCGTAAGCGACACATTCGGCAAAATGACCGTTTCCGCCGTTGCTAACCAAAATGGCTCCAAGGCAACCGTCGGTATTGATGCAAATGGTGCCACCATTTCAGCCGATATCGCTCTTAGCAAGAAAGATCTTTACGCTAAAATCAACAACCTTAGCGATTTGCTTGTCAACTACGGTATTCCAAGCAGCATGTCATCTCTCTTCAGTAGCTACGACAATCAATGGTACCATGCTTCCACCGAAGATCTTGCCGGCATGACTGGCACCACCTCGGTCAACCCAACCGATGCAATTACTTGCCTTACCTCTTTCCAAAGTGATAAGCTAAGCACCTTGGGCGATTTCTATAAAGAAGATCCATTCTTAACCGCTACCCGCTACGAAGGTAACGATATTGAAAAGAAAAATTCCGATCTTTACTCAATCGTAATCAACAATCAAAAAGTCAAAGCCTTTGGCGAAAAAATTGAAAATAGTGCCGACTTTAGCGAAACCGTCAGCTGTATCAAGAGCCTCGTCAAAGATAACAAAACCACTTCTTCCGAAGAAGAAACCACTGTTATCCCAGGCTACTTCGAATTCAAAGACAACCGCATCAGCCGCTTCTACATCAAAGACGACAGCATTAAAGGCACTTTCGATGCATCGCTCGAATATCCGAACGAAGTCACTGTTGATCTTCCAACCGAATACAAAGAATTTAGCGACTTACTAGAAGGCTTTATTCTTCCATCCATTGATCTTCCAGTAGAACCAAGTATCATCGAAGAAGACGACGATGACGATATTGACTGGGACGACTTCACTAGCACCCTCAAAGATATTGATTTAGACGAATATAAAGACAGCTTCGATGATATTGATTGGGATGAGCTCGAAAAAAGCCTCAACGAAATCGATTACGAAGACCTCAAAAATCTTTGGTAATCATTTATCACAAAAAAATAGCCTCGTTTACAGGGGCTATTTTTTATTATATAATATGTTTATGAATGAGCTTCTGAAAGAAAAGCTAAAACGACTACCCGCCGCGCCTGGCGTTTATTTTCATAAGAACAAAACCGGCGAAATTATTTATGTTGGCAAGGCAGCCGTGCTCAAAAATCGCGTGCGCCAATATTTTCAGAACTCCGTTAAAGACGTCAAAACCCAAGCCTTAGTACGCGAAATCGAAGATACCGACTGGATAGTTGTCAACACTGAAATGGACGCACTTTTCCTTGAATCCGAAATGATTAAGCGCTATATGCCAAAATGGAATATTTTGCTGCGCGACGACAAAACCGTCTCTTATGTCCGCATCGACATGAATAATGAAGTCCCATACATATCTTTTACGCGCATTCCGCTCGACGATGGCGCCACTTATATTGGACCATTTTATGGCAAGTCCATTGTCGAAAAATCTATTCGCATCCTACGCAAAATTTTCCCGTACTACGACAAACCTTACGACGGTAAGAAATCACTTAATACCGACCTCGGCCTTACTCCTGGCATCGAAATAGGGAAATGTGAACCAAAAGATTACAAGCGTAATCTCCGCCGCCTTATTCGCTACCTCGAAGGTGACCGCGAAAAATTACTCAAAGATCTCGAAAAAACCATGTACGACGCCGCCTCAAAAGGCGAATACGAGCTCGCCGCCGAAGCACGCAATCAAATTGCTGGACTCAAAGAGTTACGCAAGAAAATCGTTTTTTCCGACAAAGAATTTCTCGATATCTCTTCCGACCGCGCCCTAAAACAGCTACAACTAATCCTTAATCTACCCGAACCACCACGCCGCATTGAAGGATATGATATTTCCCATCAGTCCGGCACCAACGTTGTTGGCTCGATGGTGGTTTTCGTAAATGGCACTGCCGCGCGCGACCAATATCGCAAATTCAAGCTCACCAATGAGCAAAATAATGACCCCGCCAATATGCGCGAGATTATCACTAGACGACTTAAACACCTTGAAGATTGGGGTCGCCCAGATCTGATTATCCTCGATGGTGGAGAATTACAGATTAAAGCAGTAGCCGATTTACTCGAAGCAGCAAAAATCCCTTATTTGGCCCAAGAAAAATCCGGTGACCACAGCAAATTAATGCGCAGCCATCGGATTTTGTACCCACAAAATGATACCTATAATTCCATTATAACACATGACGAAGATTTTGTCAAGTTAATCGCTCGTATCGACGATGAAGCGCACCGCTTTGCTATCACCTATCACACTCTGTTAAAACGCAAAAATATGCTAAAATAGCTTGAATTTTTCCAAAACAAGCCCTATAATAAAAGAAGTTAAGGAGTTAATATGGGGAACACACTACAGATTATTACTTTCGTTTCAGCCATCTTAGTTATTTTGTTAATTTTAGTCCAACAACGTGGCGCATCACTCGGCTCTGGTTCTGCCAGCTCCAGCGAGCTTTACACCACTCGTCGCGGTCTCGAAAAATCCCTCTTTGTCACCACCATTATCTTTTCTTGCATCTTTGTCTTTTCAATTATCGGACTTTTAATTATTCCTGCATAACATGAAAACTTCTCTTAAAAAGCGTGGGCAAAAATTAGTTAAGAAATTTTCGCATCTCAGTCAAAAAGCCGAAGCTAGTAGTAAACAGCACATCAAAGAAAACCTACTCGGCCGCCTTTCCCATATCAAATCCATCAAGCTCCTCATTTTTGAATGGGGACTTTTGGTCTTCGCCCTCATTATGCTCGCCGTCACCCAGGCAATCTGGTTTGGCAATTCCTACTCTACGGACGCATTTGTCCCTGGTGGCACTTACATCGAAGGTACCCTTGGCAAAGTCACCTCGCTGAACCCACTTTTTGCCACAACCAATAGCGAACAAACTCTTAGTCGCCTCATGTTTATGAACCTCTTTACCGTCGACTATTCCGGCAATCTTAAACCGGAAATTGCCGAGCTAGTCCACATCGGCGACGACGGCCGCACTTGGAATATTAAAGTTCGCGATAACTTAAAGTGGTCCGATGGCGAACCAATTACGACCGAAGACGTGCTATTTACACTTGAACTCATTCAAAATCCTGCCGTCGAATCGGTATACGATTCTAATTTGGCTGGCGTTAAAATCAACCTCAACGAAAATGGCAACATTAGATTTACTTTACCTTCAAATTATGTTGATTTCGATTCGCTGCTCAATATCCCAATCGTGCCGAAACACATTCTGGCGGACGCCGATCCAAAAACTTTGATTGAGCATTCGTTTTCAACCGACCCAGTCTCGTCTGGCGCCTTCATGCTAAAAGCTGCCCAAACTAACACCTCAGACAAAGAAAAAATCATTTACCTCTCACCAAACCAACATTATTTTAAAGGTAAGCCAATGGTGAGTAGCTTTGCGATCCATACCTACAATACCAAAAACGAAATTATCAATGCGCTCAATAACAATTCCATCACCGCCACCGCTGAACTTTCTAGCGCCGAATCCGCATTGATTACTTCACCTTCAATCTACGAAAGGCAAACCTTGATTAACTTTGGCACATATATTTTCTTTAATACATCTCGCGAGCACATCAAAAATGTCGATTTTCGCAAAGCAATCCGCCAGGGAATTAATCTTGATAAAATTCGCAGCCTAGCCAGCGACGGCACACCAATCGACTTCCCAATCCTCGAATCACAGATTCAACTCAAAAATTACCCAGCCATCATTTCTCAGGATGTCGAATCTGCCAAGGCGACTATCCTCGCCGAAAGCACTGACCCAATCTTGCTCAACATTGTCACCGTCAACCGCGGTCATCTTCCACAAATCGCCGAAACCCTCGCCGAAGATCTTCAGAGCCTTGGCATCCTCACTAACGTCACCGCCTACGAAGAAAGTCAGGACTTTATCAACACCGTCATCAGCAAGCGCAGCTACGATATTCTCATCTATGATATTGACCTCGGCTCCGACCCAGACATCTTTGCTTATTACCACTCATCACAAGCTGGTGCTACCGGCCTCAACCTTTCCAATTACAAAAACAGTCTCGTCGATGACATCATCCTTGCTGCACGCGAATCCTCCAACGCCGACCTTCGCGTCGCCAAGTACGAATCATTCATCAATTACTGGTACAACGACGTCCCGGCCATCGGCCTTTATCAGCTAAATATGTCCTATTTCTACAACAAAAATGTCCGCACCTTCTCTGACGATAGCCACTTCACGACCGCGCTCGACCGCTTCACCAACGTAGAATCCTGGGCCGTCGAAAAACGCACCAAAAACCGCACGCCATAGCGTTCTGCATTTTCTCACCACAGGATATCGTTTTATCCAGGGGCAAATACTCTCACCATAAAACGTCATTTTCTTCGCCAAAATAACATTTTTATCACCAAAAGGCGATTTTTTCAAAAGAAAACCGCCATTTTTTAAAAAGTATGTTATAATATAGTTATGCGCCTGTGGTGGAATTGGTAGACACGCTACCTTGAGGTGGTAGTGGCCAGATTCACGGCTGTGCTAGTTCGAGTCTAGTCAGGCGCACCAAATTTGAACAGAAAGACCCAAAAGGGTCATTTTTTATTCTTTCTAACACAACCAGTTCCTATTTTTATCATATTCCCCTCAACATAAAAACCATATATAATATATATTATGAAAACTAGAACCACATTTATTGCAATAATATTTTTAGCCCTAGCAACATTCTTCACGTCAGCCAAAGTTAGCGCCGCCGACGCGCAACAACTTAACCTCAAAATCGACTCCGGCTTCCATGACAAAAACAACTACACCATGGACGTCGACGCAAACATTTATTACTCGTTTTATAACAAAGGCGAAGTGACCCTGGATATTTCCGATAATACCGCAACCATGACGCTCGCCGCCGACGAATTTACGCATGGCAACAAATATTTCAAAACTCCAACCATCACATTTACCGGAACTTACGAACACAAAGGCAACAAAAATTATATCGAACTTGTCGGAAAATCTTCTGGAACTTTCTATAACGAATCGACCAACATTATAAACTATGCTCACACAACTGTCGACAAAATTACCCTTAGTTTTAATTATAAAGATGGCGCCGAAGCCGAAGAGGTTGTCACAACCGCTCGCGTTTGGGGAACAATCGTTAGTAAAAATGGCGATAACCCAGAAAAAACTACTAAACTCGAAAATTCACCTTTAACTGCAATTAAAAAATTCGCCGTTACCGCAACGGCCGCAACCGCACCAGCTGAAACTCCAACCTCAAAATACCCAGATCCAGAACCAGTTCCACAACCAGAAACCAAAGAAGAGAACGGCGCACTTCTTCCAATCATCATCACAACCAGCACATTAGTCGTCATCGGTGGTGGCGCCGGCGTTGCCATCGCACGCTACAAAAAAGTCAAAGGCGCAGATGGCCGCGAAAAGACTTTCGAATATAATCCCGAGACCGGCGAATACGAAAATGGTGACACCATTTTGAACACCAGCAACATTGAAGAAGTTGAA
>JAZUJS010000059.1:0-28845 GCA_045642865.1 Candidatus Nanosyncoccus sp. | reverse complement strand
TTTATTTATTTAGTGTTATAAAAAAATACCCACACATCTTAATATGGCGGAAGCGAGAGGATTCGAACCTCCGGTACGGTTGCCCGCACACACGCTTTCCAAGCGTGCTCCTTAAACCACTCGGACACACTTCCGTCTATGACGAATTTTATCATACTTTTCAGCCAAAATAAACCACTTTTAAGATTATTTTTGCTCAAGATCGAGCACTTTTTGTGTGTATTCTGCTTCTTTTTCAATATTGCCAACATTTACCGACGCCGTCACAATGGCACGATATAAATAGTCCTTTTGATAATTTTCCAATTTTGAATCATCAACCTGAAGCAAAACTTCAAGCGCCATTTCACCCAAATTATTCTCAATCAATATATCGTGCTCGCGCCACAAAATACGACAACCCTCATCTGTATTGTTATTATTAAACTCTTTTTCCACTACACCACGGAAAAAGTCCAGCACCTCATCCGGGCGCTCCGAATGCTCGAGAAGGTATTCACGTAAGCTAGCGTCGATATCATCACTCAGCTCATAGTCGGTTGGATTAGTCCTCGCAATACGTTCCTCAATTGACAGGCTATTTGTTTCTTTTTGGCCGCTGTTCACAACAATCAAAATCACTACAGCTACCACCAATAAGCAAACCAGAATAATAATCCAAAGTCGCTTTTTATGCTGCATTTTTTCGCCTCATTACGGTTAAATTCTCAATATGTGGCGTACGAGGAAAGAAATTAAAGACCTTCATTGCCTCAATTTCATATTCGTCCAACAGGATTTTCACATCCCGCGCCTGCGTTGCCGGATTACAAGAAAGATAAATAATCTTTTCTGGCTTTTTCTCCAAAATCTTCTCAAGCAAGCGTTTTTCACACCCCGCACGTGGCGGATCCAAAATCACAGTCTGGTCTGGCTCAATATATTCAAGTACATTCTCTGATTTTTCCAGAATCGATTCTACATTTGGTAAGCCCTTAATATTCTCCAAAGACTCAGCATAAGCCGCGCCATTACATTCCACCAAAGTCAAATCCTTGTCGCGTGCAATCGAGAGCCCAATTGTTCCAACCCCAGAATATAAATCTAGCACCTTATCAGTCTTAACATACTTTTGCATCTCTTTTAGAGCCATCTCATAAACAGGCAAATTAATTTGGAAAAATCCGTTCGGAGAGTAAGAATAGCGACGCCCCAATATCTCATCATCTAGCTTTTTAAACTCAGGGTGCGGACAATAATTTTCAAATAAACCACCCGAAACTTCACCCGCCTGATTACAACGCAATAACAATGATTGATACTTACGCGCTTCTTCACCCCTAGCATTCAAATCATCAATAATTTTTTGCGCCTGCATGAAGATTTCCTCGCGCTCAATCGAAGAAGAATCAATTGGCACCTTCCTATGCGAACCGCGTTCATGGAATGCCAAGCGAATTTTATTCATCTCCATATCCCAATACAAGGCATATTCCATCTTATTGCGATAATGAAACACTTTTTTATCTGTCATAACATCTGGTTTCGCAACCAAAATCTGATTTTGTGCAAACAATTCCTGCACCAACTCTGCCTTCAGATTAAGTTCATAATCAAAGTCCATAATCTGCCATGGCGAAGTCGCCAGATAGCATTTATCAAGCGGTTCAACACGATGCTTTGAAAAATTCTCCACTCCTGTCGCAATCGCTTCGAGATAATGTGATTTTTTCTTCGTAATAATATATTCCGTCACAGTCTCACCCGGCAAAGCTCCCCAAAAGAAAATTTTGCGCCCATCTTCAAGGGTACCAAGAGCCTGTCCACCTGGAATAATTTTTTCCACTTTCACATTATTCATATCAACATTATAACACAACATCAACAGGGAACAAATCCACCGCTACCCCTTTACAAAATGGCATTTTTTTGCTATAATTATATTATTATGGTCGACGAAGTACGAGAACTTGAAAATAACCCGTCTTTTTATACCCAATCAGACAAAAAAGAGCATAAAAAGCGCAAACTTTTTGGTTCCAGCACCGCTTCACCTCTCATCTTAATTTTATTGGGCATTATTGGTATCGCCATTTATTCCGTCATTAGTGACGAACAAATTCCTGAACACATCACCCACAACCTTAACGCCGCCACCGATACCCAATGTGCCAACGGCACCATCGATAAAGAGTGGGTCTTCATCGAATCCCTTCGTACCGGCTCTTTGCCAAGCGACACCATTAAAAATCTCAATAAAAAAGATATCCAAATTGGCATCCTCGATGCCGAGGGGAATTTTACCGAATCCAAAAACGGCACCATTCTTAAAAAGGACAATCAATATCTCTCTGGCACCGAACTATATGATGAATTTCAAAACGATACCGATCTTTATGCGGCTCTAAATTCCGCTACCTATTCTTGCGCAGCCTACTATTACGACCAAAGCGCTGAAGAAGTTTTTGAAAATATCGGCACTTCACGTAACAACTATAGCGAAAATACAAATTTTACCGACATAATCAATTCTGCATTTAAAAACACATCAAATATTAATATTAATAGTGTTTCAACCGAAGAGCGCACTGTTATAAATGAGGAAACTAACCAAGAAGAAACAATAACAGTCTATGCCGAAAATGGTAGCTCAATCCAACCAAAACAATTATCCGCTGAAGAAATTATTCAAAATTCAATCAAAAAATTCCCAGCCAACTCCACTACTGAAGCAAACCTTAACGTCGCAACAACTCTCAACATTGCCGATACCGCCATCAAAGATCAACAATCTGCCAAATTTGCCGCCCTCATTCACGAAAGTATTAGTAAAATGAAGGCTGGCGAAAGCGCCTCCAGTAACCTTACCGACGTAATGAATTTTCTCTACACTAAAACCACAACCGAATATGTCGACCCAATTACTGCTGAAATTAAAACAGTTACTGGTGCACCAATCGATTCACCAACCCTTAAAGCTATCTTGGCCGATAACCCAGTCTCCAGTATTAATGCAGCCGCATACTCATCTGATCGTATCCTTGAAACCACCAAAGGCCAACTTAACCTTAGCTTCGCTAGTGAAGATCCAGTGAATAATTCAGTCTTTGACGCTATCACCTCAACCGTTGCCTCTTTCACTAAGAATATCCGCGGCAGTATTTCGCGTTTTCTCGCTAGTGGCACCACCACAGCTGAGTTTGCTGTTTTAGCTCCAATTATCCCAACTATTTCAAGTTCAATTATTCAAACTTCTTTCCTTGACTCCATTAGCGGTATTGCTGCTGGCGAGTATCTAGTTGAAGGCACCGCAAACATCAACCGCAAACTTGCTATCTCCGGTAGTGGTGCAACCGCCGGTGACTCCAATGCAATTCTTAGCTACAACAAAGAAAATAACCGTATCGCCAACCTTAACGCCGAAGTTGATCGTCGTACCTTAAGTCCTTTTGATATTTCTTCACCAAACACTTTCCTTGGTTCAATCGTTAGTAAATTTATTCCAAAACATGGCCAAGCAACCAATATTATTTCTACTGCCGCCTCATCCCTACAAGCATTACTCCCAACCACCTATGCGGCCGGCGAAAACGAAAATTATCTTACCACTTTTGGTACCTGCAACACGCTATCAACCATCAACGCAAGCGGCTCCATTTATTGTTCACCAATTGCCAGCTTCGATACCTCTACTCAGTACGACCCATACAATAATCCAGAATTCCAAAAATTCGTCAACGCAAACACCTATCTAGATAAATCCGGTAACCGTGTCATTAGGGAAGGCTCATACCTCGCCAACTTCATTCTTTATAATGATGATCGCGAATCTCCACTCGGAGTCAATGATGCTAGTATTTTGTCATCACTCCGCAGCAACTCCGCAATTCTTAATTTCTTCGCCGATATCGCCGAATCGATTGGCTTTTTTAAAGAAGCAAATGCTGAACAAAAAGCCATTGCAAGCGGTAGCGCCTTCACCAACTCCGCATCCAACCCATATTGGGACCAATATAAATACGCACAACGCTACGTTTCAGTTAACCGTACCCTTAATATCCTCAAACAATATTCTAGTGACCCAACCGCTTATAATAATCTACAATTCTTTGAGGGTAGCACAGATTCCGTTCTTGCCTTCCGTGAGAATTATTACGCGACCCACCCAAGAGATAATTCATTTGAAGGTTATCTCGCTCGTATCTCCGGCTATTCAAAAGACACCATCTCTCTCGCCCTATCACAATTAAACTATATCGGCTTCCTCAATAATTACCACCCAGATACCAAATTGGATTTTGCACCCGAACTAGATACTAGTATCGAACGCCTCAACACTAGTGATGATAACTTGGTTATCCTTGAAATTCTTCACGAGGCAACGACGGCGCGTTTCATCGAGCTCGGAGAAAACATCATCAAGCAAAACTACTGGACGCTGGTTTAATTTTTGATAAATCAAATCCGCCTCAATAAATTTTAGCGCCAAAACCAAGGAACGAATCTCCCCCCTCGAAGCCGAACCATCCGCCTCACTACCATTAAAAAGAAAATCGAAATCGTCTCGGTGTACACCATACGTCGTATGTCCAAGTATATGGTCCTTTTCAAAATTCTTTTCCAGAGCATTTAAAAATTGATTTTCGTTACCATCTACGGTTGTCTGATAAATAAACTGAATTTTGTCACGGTTTTCCGCAATTGATTGGTAAATATCAGTTATTTTTCCATCAATTTCATTCACAAACTGCTGGCGGAATTTTTGTATCTCAGTACCATACTTCGCTAGCAAAATATTCCAAGAAAACAGCTCATCAACCTTTAAAAATTCTTTTTTAAGCAATTCGTTTCGCTGTTTTAAGGCTTTCTCATAGCGGAGTAAAGCCTCACTATACCGCTCGTTAAACTGGCTAAAAATTCGGTCAAAATACTCTCTCTTATGTGTAGGTGAAGATGAAATTAAATTTAAATCTGATGGTTGAAACAAAACAACGGGGTATTTTGCATTTTTTGGTAGCCTTCTAGTTTTTTTATCCCTAACGATAAAAGTCTTATTGTTCCCATCGTAGGTTGCTAAACTTTTTTCACCACTACTATACTCGAGCTCAATTTTATAGAGAGATTCTCCCCGTTTTAATATCTCGTTATCCACAGCTCGGAAACTTTTTCCACGGGTAAGTATATAAATAGCCTCAAGAACCGATGTTTTTCCACATCCATTCTCACCCAAAATTAGCGTAGTTAAATCCCTACACTCCAACTTATAATCAGAGTGATTTCGAAAATTAACCAATCTAATCGTTTTTATAATCATGAATTTAACGGCATTACGATATGGGTGTATTTATTGCTTTTTGCATTTTTCAATAACACTGGTGACATCTTATCGGAAAACAGGAAAATAACCTCATCCTCTTCAAGTGCATTGAGAGCATCAATTAGGAAACGCGAATTAAGTGTCACTTTACCTTCAATTTCCACAGGCGCCTCAATCATAGAATCATTTTCACCAAATTCATTAGCAATAGATTTTACTGAGAAAGTATTTGGTCTTTTAGTTTCACAGATAATTGAACCACCAACTTCCCGCGCAAATAGAGCTGCAAGCTTCGTAACTCTAGACAATTCACTCTTAGCAACCTTTACTTCAATATTATTATCCTTAGGGAATAAGCGACGATATTCAGGGAATGAACCATCAATTAGTTTTGAAATCACCTCTATTTCACCTAGACGAAATCTTACCAAATCACTATTAAATGAAATTTCAATATCATCCATTTCATCACTAATCGATCGCATTACTTCCTGCAATGTTGCAGTTGGAACAATTGCACTAACATCACTCTCAACTTTTTCAATCATTACTTTTTCCGCCAAACGATAACCATCCGTTGCGGCCACCGCCAACTCGCCATCAATCGTATTAAAACATACACCCGTAAGCGCAGGACGGGTAAGATCATTTGAGCTTGCGATAATTACTTGATTAACACTCGTCTTAAATTCATCGATCCCCATCTTAAAGACAACCGCATTTTTTTCATCAATCTCTGGAAGTTCCGGAAAATCATCAGCGAGTGTGCCATTAATAATAGAAGAATACTTCCCAGCCGTAATGGTAATTTTAGTATCCTTAACGGATATATTAATATTTTCACCCTTGGGAAGATTAGAGACAAAATCTGCTAAAAGTCTAGCTGGAACAGTTACTACGCCATTAGTAGATTTAGATACTGGTAAGTAGTCAACTACTGCCATATCTAGATTAGTTGTAGTAAATGTTACTTTTTTATCATCAACCCTAATAAGAACATTATTTAATACTGGTAATGTTACTCTTCCAGTCGCTACACGACTCACAGTATTTAAAGCTTTCGATAATTTTTCTTGTGTAACTTCAATTTCCATTTTTTCTCCTTTCTATTAAATTATTAGTAATTGTAGTAATAGGCTATGTGGAAAATGTGGAAAAGCCGGTATTTAACAGCGGTAAAAGTCCTGTTTAAAAGGACGTGGAAACTTTTAGTAAAACTATGTGAATAAAGGTTTTTTTCCACCATTTTTGTAATGTTCAATTTTTTTCCACTTTTTTCTGCACAATTTTTCAACATACTTTCACGCAAACTTTTACACATACTTTTCCACAATTTAGCCATAAATCTTTTCCTTAATTTCTTCAATTTGGTCGCGCAGGGTAAAATTCATTCGGAGGTCTGCATCAATCTTTTTAATTCCATGCATCACTGTAGTGTGATCCTTTACACCAACCTCCTCTGCAATCTTAGGGGTAGACATAGAAAGTTCCTTTGAAAGTAGAAACATTGCCACTTGGCGTGCGGTTTTAATATTGGCAACCCGGCTTTTACTACACATCTCTTTAACTGTAAGCTGATAATATTTAGCAACCTTATCCAAAATATTTTTCGCTGATACAGAATGCATTTTTGATGAGCGTTGTACGCTTACTGTACCATTTTTAATTAGTTCAAGTGGTGTCATTCCTCTTAATTCAGCCATCAGTAAAACTTTAGCAAGCTCGCCCTCAAGGTCGCGAATATTTGTATTTACATTCTCAGCAATATATTCAATTGCTTCATCTTCAATCTCGGAACCTCTAAACTCGGCCTTTGATTTTAGAATCGCGCACTTATCTTCAAACTTAGGTAATTGTAAATCAAATGCACCAGCCCAGGTCAAACGCGAAGCGAGGCGTTCATCCATGGTCTTAATCTGGCTTGGCAAACGGTCCGAAGTAACAATAATTTGCTTATTTGATTGATATAAATCATTAAAGATATTAAAAAACTCTTCCTGACTTTTTTCCTTACCGACAATAAATTGAAAATCATCAATAATAAGCACATCTAACTTTTGGAATTTTTGATGAAATTCTTTTCCTTTACCAGCCTGAATTGAATCGACGAAATCTGAATAGAAATGCGAAATAGGTGTATATAGAATCTTAAGTTTTGGATTTCTACGCAACAATTCGTTTCCGATTGCCTGCACGAGGTGGGTTTTGCCAAGGCCAGGACCACCATATAGGAAGAATGGATTACAATGAACACCCGGAGCATCCACAATACTATGTGCGGCTGAAACGGCAAGATCATTATTTGATCCAATCACGAACTTATCAAAAGTATACTTAGCATTTAGCCCATTCTCATAATTTGAGAAACTATTATCAGCCTGTTTGGCACGAATTTCTTTAATGTGGGATTTGATTGCCCCGTCTTCAGGTGTAATCTCGCGTGGGTGTATCTTTGGCTTATTGGCAGACTGAACCTCAAAATCAATCTGAGTTACTTCAATACCATTATTAACTAATGCGTTTTTGATAATATCAAAATAGCGAGCACGAAGCTGTTTGGTGTAAAAAGAATTCTTCACCCCAATCTTTACTAAACCGTTCTCGGCGGAGATCAGGGAAATATCCGCAAACCACGTCGAAAAATTCGCCTTTGAGACGTTTTGCTCTATTTCAGCAAGCACATTTTTCCATACGTCAAACATCTGACCTCCTTCTAGTCCTCAATTATACACGATTTTCAAAGTTTTCCACAGGTTTTTATCTAGAAAAAATTATGTCGTAATAATAGTGTAGGTTAATAGGGGTGACTTTTCCACAGATTTTTAGTAACCCCTAATCAAAGTGTGGAAAACTCCTTGAAAAATGTGGAAAAATGCGGTATACTAAGACAAGATTTTGAAATTAATAAAAGTTTAAGGAATAATATGCCAAAACGCACATATCAACCACACAAGCGCCAACGCGCCGAAGAACACGGTTTTATGAAGCGCAATGCAACCAAGAATGGTAGAAAAGTCTTGGCTCGCCGCCGCCTCAAAGGACGCGCACGTCTAACTGCTTAGTTAAGAGAATAATCCTTCGAACCCAATCGAAGGATTTCTTTTTTTGGTATATAATATATATTATGTTAAATCGTAAATACCGTTTTCATTCCCGTGGTGGCGTCCGTTTTACGTATCAGAAGGGTAAAACCGTCCGTACGTCTAAAATGTCAGTCACCGTTGCTCCAAATACGCGCAATTGTACCCGTATCGCTGTTGTTGTGTCGAAAAAAGTCCTCAAGACTGCAGTTGGGCGTAATCGTATTAGGCGCCGCGTCTACGAAGCCCTCCGTACGAATTTCCAACATATCCCGACTCAAAAAGATTACATTTTTACGATCTTTTCAAAAGAAGTGGGAACAATGCCGTTTGCCGACTTAGAGAAGTTATTGGGCGACTTGGTTGCCGACTCCTCCATTCTTTGATATAATCATCTTAATGAGTAAAAAGAAGGTTATTACATTATTAATTATTATTGCCGCAATTGTTGGTATGATTCTAACTGGCGGTCTCTTTAATTTGATTGATTTCTTAGTCGTCCGTCCAATCGTTAATATTCTATTTATTATTTACAACCTCGTTGGTGATTTTGGTATCGCAATCATAATCTTTACAGTACTTGTAAAGTTTGCAATGTGGCCATTAATGAAGAAACAACTTCATCAAACTCGCCTCATGAAAAAGTTGCAGCCAGAATTGGCGCAAATTCGCAAGAATTGCAATGGCAACAAGCAACTCGAATCACTTCAAACAATGGATCTCTACAAGAGATACAATGTTAAGCCATTCTCATCAATTCTTACGATTCTTATTCAGCTTCCAATCTTTATCGCACTCTTTGGTGCAATCCGTGTCATTGCTACCCCATTACCAGCTGATAATCTTTCAAATCGCGCCTATAATATTGTTGCTTATGATGGCTCAATTATTAAAGAAATCAAAGAGAAACAAGCGGTATATTTGGCGGATCTTCAAGATGAAAATAAACCAGCTGAAGAAAAATCCACCTATGATTTTCATCCGCAATTATTTGGCATGATTAACCTTGAAGCAAAAGCAAGTGACATCTTAACTGGTTTCAGCTGGAGTGCACTCTTTATGTTTATTTGTTCAATCGCAGCCGCAGTGAGCCAATATTTCACTACTCGTCAACAAAATCCATCCGGTAAGGCAGAGAAGAGTAAAAAATTCCGTGATCTCCTCAAGGATGCTAAAGAGGGCAAAGATGTTGACCAAAGCGAAATCGCTGCTATGTCTACCAATCAAATGGGCTTCATGATGCCATTTATGATGTTTATGATTATGTTTAATCTCCATGGCGCCTTAGCATTCTACTACTTCCTAAACAACATCATTACACTTATTCAGCAAAAAATAATCCTAAATCGTGCTCGTGACGATATGGATGCTATGACCGATAAAACCATCTTAAAAGAGCTCAAAAATGTTCAGGAAGCTGAAATTGTAAACAAAAAAACGGGAACAAAAATTACCAGAATCAGTGCCAAGGATATTAAAAAGAAAAGGAGATAATATAAAATGAATAAAGATGAGTCTATTCGCTTTGCAGCAAAATACCTCGAAGACTTACTGAGCTTCTTTGGCATCAATGTTGCCGTCTACTCGACAATTGATGATGAGGTGATTCAGCTCTCTGTCCCATCAACATCACTCAACTCACTCTTGATTGGTCGTAATGCTGACAATTTGCGCGCCTTGCAACATGTTGTCCAGGCCGCCCTTATTGCCCACAATGGTGAAGTTACGCGTGTCAACGTTGATGTTGCTGATTATAAGCGCCAACGTGCCGACCGTATTGCTGAAAAAGCCGAAGGCTGGATTAAGCGCGTCCGCGAAACTGGCGAAGCAATGCGTCTCGATCTTAACGCTGCCGACCGCCGTGTTGTTCATAAACTCGCTGAAGATTATTCTGATATCACAACCCACTCCGAAGGTGAGGGAAGAGAACGTCAACTCATTATTGAAAAAGTCGCAGAATAAAAAAATTCCCCCGAAAAGGGGATTTTTTTTATTGGTTCAATTCTTCACTAGAAGCTTCATTAGATTCTTCAATCGGCTCTTCAGTTGGCTCCGGTTCTGGTTCTGGTGTCTTGAATTGTTCTGCAACGAAGGTGCGAATATTGGTGTAGTTACCAACACCTTCGGCTGGAATAACGTAGGAAATATCGTTGATCATTGCATCGGTAAAGTAATAGACGCCGGTATTGTAATCAACAAGTGTAACTTGACGCATCTTATCAAAATCAAATTCAAAGGTAAGATGAGCAGTAGTTTTGATTTCGCCAGCCGAGAAATTGGTGCGTAAATTGTCGCCCAAAGTTAAGGCGAGATTAGCCATATCAACCACACTAAGATTCTTTTCGTAGATACGATCCTTGATACCAATCAAAATCTTTTGCTGGCTATTCCCACGTGAGAAATCACCACCAGTGGTTCCGTGACGGGCGCGCGCTAAACCTAGAGCTTGCTCACCATTGATTGTATATGGTACGCCAGCACTAAATACTGCACCAGTATAATAATAATCGGCAATGTCTTCATCAAGGGTAACAGTAATACCGTCTAATATATCCACAATACTAACAAGTGAACCCCAGTTTATGTGGGCATAATATTGGAAATCGATTCCTAAAATATCACCAACTTCATTCATGAGTGCGGTTGCGCCCGCCTCCTCGTGTTCGCCGTCGAGATTATTACACCAATAGATTTCGTTAATCTTGCCAGTTGAAGTGCAAGTTGCTGAAGCCTTTAAATCACGTGGCAAACTTAACATTACAATATCGCCAGCATTTTGATCGATGCTTATTACTAGGATAGAATCCGTGAGTTGAGCCCCATCATGTTGCCCATCGCCTTCATCGCCGGCCATATTATAACCACTTGTACCAAAAGCCAAAATGTTTGTGCGACCATTAGCATCCTCAAGAAGGGGATCATAAGTATCAGACATTAAGACGCCGATGCCGTCAAAAATTCCACTCTTGCCGCCAGTCATCTTGCGGATATAAGTTTCGCCAATAAACAAAACTACGCAGGCTAAAACCAAAAGTGACAAAATTACAATCAGGAAAATCGTCAGACCCCTGTGTTTTTTGCCGGACTTTTTAGCCTTCTTTAACTGTTTTGCGTCGCGCTTTTCGGCTCGTTTTTCAGCTTTGCGGTCGATTTTTTCGTTATGTTTCTTCATGATTGGTTCGTCACTTTCTTTAAGTTGGCCACTTTTTACATCAAAATCAAAAGTTTCGACTGGCTTCAGGAAATCATCAGTATCGGATACTTCAGCGAGTAAATCTATTCCATTGGTCGGTTCTGTGTCCACTGGTTCTTCCTCAACTTCAATCTCTTCCACCATAGTTGGCTCGTCTGTAACCGAATTTATCAACTCTAATGGCATAACTTCCGACTCGAAAGTTGAATTTTCCTCAATAACAGCCTTATCGATCACCGGCTCAGCTTTGCGTGAACGCATAAAATCTGCATCAACTGCCTTTGTATTCCTCACACTTCTTTTAATGGCGGAGGTTCCATCAATATTTTTCTTGGCAGTGGCCTGTTTTTTCTCTCGACGAAATGCCAAGCCATCAATAGTTTTATTTTTTTCCATCTAATTAATTATAGCATGAAAAAATCACAAAAGCGTAAACGGGATTATTTACCTAAGTGTTATAATAGAGATATGACAATAAAACTCACGAAGAAACAAGTTGCTCTCGTCAACTTCATCCAGGATTTTACAGAAGAAAATGGCACTTCGCCGACCTATCGCGAAATTGTGTCCGGATTGGGGCTTTCATCCGTCTCTGCCGTTGCAGAACATATTGATAATCTCGTTGAAAAAGGCGTAATTAAGAAAACGCCTGGTGCTGCCCGCTCGCTTGAAATTTTGGATTTTCGCCACCAGGAAACCGTAGATTTATTTAAAGCTCGCCTCGTTGAAGCCTCCGAAGAAGAAAAAGCCATCCTTGAAAAAGCTGCCGCCCTCCTTGAGCTTGACCTCTCAGAATAAGCGTATCCCCTTTACAAAAAAGCATAAGTGTGATACAATTAAAAGAGGAGGGGTCATACCTCATGAAAAGAAAAAAACAAAAAAACGGACAAATTATTCTTACACTTCTAGTCATTGCAGCCATAGTCGTCTGTGGTTTTGTGGCGTATGAATATTTTTTCAAGGCAGAAACGCCAAAATCTACCGAAGCATCGACCCAAATCACGCCCCAACCTCTGCCAACTCCAGCTACTAATCAGAAACCAGAAACACCACCGGAGCCAACTCCAACCCCAGTAGAGGTCCCAGCCAAAGATCCGGTCACCCAATACGAAGGCAACAATCCAAATGTAAACAGTGGCATTACGGGCGCAATCACTTATGCTGGTAAAACAAGCACCGATTTTCTTGTGCGTATCAATATTGATCAGTATCTCGAAAATGGTACCTGCACCATTACAATGAGCAAAGAAGGCGCCGCTAGCTATACAAACTCCGTCCCGCTTATTGCTGATGTTGCCACCTCTACCTGCCAAGGCTTCAATGTGCCACTAGCTAATCTTGAAGCAGGGCACTACTTAATTACCGTAGAAATGTATACGAATGGCCGTTCCGGAACCATCCAGAAAGAGGTTGATCTATGAGGCGCCATCACACGCGCCGAAATGCGATAGGACTTCTTGGTCTTTTTGTTGCTGTCACGTCTTTTGTGTTTTTGACTCAACAAAAAACTGTCCACGAATCAAGCGCTCTTGACCTCACTAAATTTGACCCTGGCAATATTATTAGTGATTATGTAATGACAAACTACGAATCGATGACGGAAGCGGAAATTCAAGCCTTCCTCACCGCCAAAAACCCATGCGGTAACAAAGATCGCGCTCTTTATGACACGATGGTTAAGACTTACCCGAATGTTAAATGGCACTGGGAAGAGGACCATTTTGTTTGTATTTCTGAAGAATTATTTGGCGATGGTATGGAAATCGGCAAGGGCGAAACAGCTGCCAAAATTATTACCGACGTTGCCAAAAAATACAAAATTAATCCTCAAGTTCTCCTGGTTTTGATCGAAAAAGAATCTGGACTTATCACCGATACTTATCCGAACGACCTCAATTATCGCACTATGACCGGATTTGGTTGTCCGGACACCGCTCCGTGCGATGCTAAATATTTTGGCTTCAAAAACCAAATCGAGAAAGCTGCCTGGCTCTTCCGTGAAGTATTAGATGGCGGCTGGACCAACTATCCGCTTGGTGAAAACTACATTCAGTATAATCCAAACGCTTCCTGTGGTGGATCAATAGTATCAATTAAAAATCTCTCCACTTCAGCACTCTATCGTTATACGCCATATCAGCCAAATGCGGCCGCACTTGCCGCCGGCCGCGGTACGGCCACCTGTGGAGCTTATGGGAATCGCAACTTCTACATTTATTTCATGGATTGGTTTGGTAACCCGACTCTAACCAATGATTATGTCCGCTTGGATGAACCACGCTATTTCGAAATCACCAAAGATACCATTAGGGTTAACCCATACACCCAAGAGGAAGTTGATACATTAAAACAGGGCACCCAACTTAAAATGATTGAAAAAATCTTCGTTAATAATGAATGGTGCTATAAGACGGAATATAACACAACTCACAATCTCGATTACTGTGTTTTGGCGAGTGCACTTAAAGAAATTGAATTAAAATACGAAGATATTCCGGTTAAAGACCAATATATGACCATTAAAGCCGGCTCGTTTAAGCAATTTATTGTTGGTCAAGAACCTACAACAACTAAGCTAGAAGTCGACACGACTAGGAAATTCACCAAAAAGACGACCTTTATGGGTAAAGTCTATTATATTTCTGAATACGACGAAAAGAATAGCAAATCACGCATTGGCATCCTGAGCGAAAATATTGCTCCGAAACCAGAATACGAGGAATTGCCTGCGCCGCGATATATGGAGATTAGTAAAAAAGCGGAACGATTTAACCCGATTACCGGGGAAAAATACGACACTATCGAGGCCGGTAGAATCATAAAATTCAGTACCAAAATTACCGTTGATGGTGTTTTGTATTATCGCACCGAGCATAATACACTTAATAAACTTGAGTACGCTATTGCATCAACTAATATCAAGGAAATTGGTTACGAACCATTCCTTAATCCACGCTACATGCATGTTAAACAGAATATCAAAAGCATCGATCCTGCCAGTAACGTAGAAGGCGAAGCGGTGGCGAAAGACACTGACTATAATTTTACGCAAAAACTCTTCTTTAATAATGAATGGTATTATCGCACTAGCGAAAAAGACGGCAACATTACGTTTAGAGCAAAAGACGTGTCGGAAATCGCATATGAGAAACTCGAAAAACCAATCAAGATTACACTCATTGAACAAACAAAACGCATCGACCCGGTTATGGGTACATATTATGATACGTTGGAGGCGAATAAAACTCTCGATATCACATCCAAAATTACCATCAATGGCAATATCTATTACCGAACCAAACATAATACTGAGCACAATATTAATGCCGCCATCCCTAGCGCATCAGTAAAAGTGCTCGAATAATTATTTACGGTTGATTTTCTTTTTGATGTAACGTCCAGTAGCGTGGCGAACGTTTTTGAGTGAAGTTTTCACTCCTGGCTCTTTAAGTTCGCGAATTTCAGCATTAAGGCTGGCAAGTTTGGATTCTAGTGCTCGATTTTGCGCTAGTAAATCATCGTATTTTGCCTTTTCCAATTCGTTCAAAACCACGCTATAAGTTGCCGGAATACATTTTGCAATAGCAGTTATGAAATTGTCGCTCGATACCAATTCGGCATAGTTTTTACCATAAAGATAAGATTTCCTTGAGTCATATCCGGTAAAATCGGAGAACTCTTTTGCGAGTCTCTCTGCATACTCGAGATATTTTGTCGAATTTTTTGGTGGATTTTCCAGGTCGAACTTCTCAGGGTGATTAATGAATTCTTCTTCGGTTAGATGATTGGTTAAATCGATCAAGCCACTATATCTGCCTGGGTCGCGTGATGGGTCGCTAATTGCGAGTACGGACGTCCCAAGTGCTAAACATGGCAACATACTATGTAGGCGCTTGGTAATAACACAATGTGCTGATTGATATAATGATAGGAAAAATTCTGATACCGCAAAACGTTCTTCGGTGGTTAAATCTAGCATCCTGTAGGTATCTAATCTTAGTACGGTGCGGGAAGTACGCGCTTTAATTGCTTGAAAAACTTCATCTGGCACGTCGACGACCAAAATAAAATCACGTTTTTTTACTGACTTATCAGGAAGTAAGGTTAGCGTGGCACAGTAAGACAAATAAGAGGGAATGTCATTCTTTTTGAAAAACTCTTGTGTTGCAACGTCGCGAGCGCCAACTGGACCGAATTTGCTTAGGAATTGTCTACTCTCTTCAGATAAGAAGGCATCCATGCTGCGCCTACCAGCGCTTTGGTCAACATGAATTGAAGTTAGTAATGGAAGAATATTTGGATTTTTTGGTGGCCAATTTTCTGGTCTATGAGTATACCACCCGTTCATAATCAATTTTATTGGCTGATTATCTGGAGTAATGGTCGCATCAATATCGTCACGATTAAAATAGTAATCTACTTGCGGCAAAAATCTTCTAACTGCGATTGATTGAATTTCGTCGCCTAGATTTTCAGTGTCGTACGAAAAAAGACCGTATGAGCACGCATCTTTGTCGGCGGATGCATTGTCCTTCATGTGTATTATTATAGCATATGGGAATATGTTATAATAATATATATGGGAAAACAGATTAGACTTAGCGCAATTATTACAGCTCATCACGAGGGACTTTTGGCTCATAAAACCATGATTTCTATTTTTGAGGCGCTCGAAAAACTCGATTCCGATGAATTCCCATACGAAGTTATCGTGCATATGGATAATCCAGACGAGGAAACTTCAAACTACTTCAAAAAATACGAAAAAGACGAACGTGTTACTATTTACGAGAATCATTTTGGTGACCTTGGTCTGTCGAGGAATTTCGCCATTGAACATGCGCGCGGTGAATACGTTGGCGTGATAGATGCCGATGATTTAACCTCACCAAACTGGTTTATTGAGGCTATTAAAAGATTAGAAAAAAGCAAAGATCCAGTTATTGTTCATCCAGAATATAATCTTACTTTTGGTACTAATATCTACCAGTCGGTGCTATGGACGCAGAAAGATTCCAAAGATCTTCAAACCGATAAGAAGTTGCTTGCTGGTGCGAATCAATGGGCCTCAATGTGCTTTGGGCGCAAAGATACTTTTATGTCTCATAAGTATTTGCAAGCAGGTCGGGGCTATGGTAATGAGGACTGGAATTTTAATTCGGAGACTCGTATCGACGGGATTAAGCACGTCGTCGCAAAAAATGTTGTGCAATTTTATCGTCGTAAGACGGACTCACTTTTGTCCGCCAATGAAAGTAACAAGTTAATCCAGTGGCCGACAAGGTTAATGGATATTATGGAATACAAAAAGATTCCACTCGTTAAGCAGGAAATTAAAAGCAAGACGAATTACAAAGCCATGATGGTGCGAGGGTTTAGAAAAGTTCATGGCACCATGTTGCGTACTCCACTTCGCTATGTGCTTTTGCCGACTGGCGAAGTAGTCAAAAAAGTTATTCATTATAAGTCCAAAAATCAGCAAGCCATTCCTAGCTGCGTACTTGAAGAATGGAAAAAAATCAATCACATCGAAGCTCAACTTTACCCATTCGATGGAAATATTGAAGGTGTCGTCTTTTACTCTGTTGCAAATTCCTTTACAATCGGCGATGCTTTTAGGCAAATTATTGAGCCGATCACCAAAATGCCAGATTATATCCTCATTGTCCCATGGTTGGTTGCTGGTGGCGCCGATAAAGTTGTCCTAAATTACATTAAAGCACTCAGTACCGAACATCCAGATTGGACTATAGCCGTCATTACGACACTTCCATCACGTAATGAATGGAAAAATAAATTGCCAGCCAATGCTTATATTCTTGACTTCGGTAATATCACTGAGAAACTAAATGAACACGACAAAGAAGCTGTCTTCGATAGGTTGATTGCCGAGCTGAGGTGTAAAAGAGTACATCTCATTAACTCGCAATATGGATACAGGTATATTGCTAACCACCGTGATCTATTCAAGAATCATTTTGACCTTTTTGTCTCGATGTTCAATTTTGATTACGTTCCTAATACCAACATGCAAGCAATCTTCGATTATGCTGATCCATATTTGGTTGAAATCTTCCCGGTAGTAAAAAAAGTTTTCACTGATAACCAAGCGATTATTGATCGCGACGTCGCCAAAAATGGTTTTGATGCGGATAAATTCACCGTTCACTATCAACCATTTAGTGGTGAAGTTGTTCCTTTTGCGCGAAGGCCAGATGATAAAGTTGTACATATATTATGGGCTAGTCGTGTTTGCAATCAAAAACTCCCGCTCCAAGCTGTCAAAATCGCCCAGCAACTCGACCCACGCAAATATCAAATCGACATGTATGGCTCACTTGAAAATGACTTTAAGAAAAGCGACTTTGCTAAGATTAAAAACCTATCATATAAGGGTACGTTCAATGGTTTAAGCTCAATTGATGTATCTAAATACGATATGTATCTATACACTTCAAACAGTGACGGTATGCCAAATTGTATTTTGGAAGCAGTATCACTTGGCCTACCAGTGATTGCGCCAAAAATTGGTGGCATTGGTGAATTTATTCAAAATAAGCAAACCGGAATTTTAATTGATGACTACATGGATGTTGATGCATATTGTGAAGCAATCAAATATCTTAGTAGTCTGCCTGATCGTGGCGAGAGCCTTGTTCAAAATGCACAACAACTATTGCAAAAAAGGCACTCATGGGACAGTTTCATTAATGAGGTTGATAAAGATATTAAATGAAAACCATCTTTCTCGTTCGCAATATAGAACCAAACAAATATGGTGGCGGGGAATCATATCAACTTGAGCTCGCACGAGTGCTTTTACGTAATAATGTTCGCCCAATTATTGTTACGTCGTGCAATCGTCTCTATGAAAATGCCCAAAAAGCCGGCATCGAAGTAATTAGGGCGCCATTTTTTAAACGCCAAAATTGGAGTGGCTGGCGCAATATTTTGCTGCCAATTTATATCGTTAAGCAACAGTGGCTCAAACATTGGTATGTAAAGCAAATCAAAAAATATCAGCCAGATATTTTGGATATTGAATCGCGCGATGATTTTATCGCCGCCACGCGTGCTGGCCGCCAACTCAAGAAACAAATTTTCTGGACTGATCACGCGGATTTTCGTATTTGGGTAATGCAAAATATAAATGTTAAAGGCAAAAACTTTATTGGCAAATGGATTTTGCGCCTTGCCAATATTCCGGATAAAATTATTATGATTTCTGAGTACGAAAAGCAATACTTTGAAGAAAATATTCGCAAATTGCCAAATCTTCTCGTCATCAGTAATGGTGTGGTCGACGAATACGAACAATATCAAAATCAGGCCAGTCAAAAAACAGTCTGTTATTTGGGTCGCCTGAGTTTTGAAAAAGGTTTGCGCGAGCTAATCGAAGCTTTCGATATGCTTGCGGAGCACGACATTATTTTACATATGTATGGTGACGGAGATGATGAAGCGGAAGTTAAAAAACTCGCCGCCAACAATCCGCACATTGTGATGCATGGATATGCCGACCAGCCTTTGCAAAAAATTAGCGAATCTCAGTATTTTATTTTGCCAAGTTACCACGAGGGAATGAGCATTGCTTTGCTCGAAGCTCTCATGCTTGGTCGTACCATTATTGCGACGCGTGTCACCGGCAATACGGAAGTGATTCAGGATAAATATAATGGTCGCCTCATTCCAGACCACGACGCCAAGGCGATTAGTGATATCTTGCTAGAATTATTCAATGATAAAAAGCAAAGCCAAACCTTGGCCAAAAATGCTCGCGCCACTTACTGTGAAAAATATAACTACGAAGCAAATATTCAGACAAAACTTTTGCCACTTTTCAAATAAAATTATTTCCAAAGATCAGCGTAGGCGTCAGCTACTGTATTTGGATCACCGTCGAGTTCGATTTTGCCATTATTAATCAAAATGGCACGATCGCAGAACTTGCGTACGTTTTCCATTGAGTGGGTAACAAGAATCACCGTCTGATTGCCGTGTAGGGAATTAAAGTAGTCATTACATTTTTGTTGGAAGGCAGCATCACCGACTGCCAACACTTCATCGAGCAAAAGTATATCGCCTTTAGCACGAATTGCAATCGAGAAGGCAAGACGCACCTGCATGCCAGAAGAATAATTTTTCAGTTTCTGGTCTTGGAATTTTTCAAGTTCGGCAAATTTCCAAATGTCGTCGTACATTTTGTCCATTTCTTCATTTGAAAAACCTAGCAATGCACCGTTTAAATATACGTTTTCGCGACCAGTTAATTCCGGATTAAAACCCACACCAAGTTCGATGAATGGAACTAAAGTGCCGTCGATTGTAATTGAACCTTTTTCTGGATAATAAATACCAGCAAGAGTCTTCAATAAAGTGGATTTGCCGGAACCATTGCGACCGACGATGCCTACAAACTCACCTTTCTTAATCTCAAAACTTAATCCGTTCAAAACCTTCTGTTCGTTGTAGCCCTTGATTCCGCGTAGGCGATTGAAGAGGGCCTGCTTGAGACCAGAGGATTTTTCGGTTGGCAGATGGAAGCTCTTGTGTAACCCCTCCACACGAATTGCGACGTCGCCGTCCGTAAATTGCTCGATACGTGTACCAATTTTGCGCTGACTCATATTAAATTTCCTCCGCGAAGAATTTAGATTTTTTACGGAAATACAAAGCTGCCAAAATTAGAATAATCACCACAAAGATAATTGGCAAAGCAACCAAGAATGGGTTGTCGATAAAGTTCCATGTAGTAATTGTCTGATCAGTAACAAGATTATGGCGAATATCTTGAATAGCTTGAGAAATTGGATTCAGTAAAATGATTTTTGCAGCGATTTCGCCAATGCCACCCGCATTCAATACCATTGAAATTGGGTAAATAATTGGCACCGCATAGAAGAGCGCCTGAGTTAAGACTTCCCAAATTGAGGTAACGTCACGATATTTAACGTTAATTGCGCCAAACAGGAACGAAATACCAAGCGAGAGAAGATAAATCTCAATCAGCGACAACGGCACAAGCAACCAAGTCCAGCTTGGAGTGACGCCATTAATTAGTGCAAAGATAATAATCACACCAAGATTGATTAGCATGTTAATCACGGCAGTCAAAGTTGCGGAAACTACCACGATATATTTAGGGAAGCAAATCTTACGAATCAAATCGCCGCGCACCACCATCGCCGCAATACCTTGCGAAGTACATTCCGTAAAGAAGCTCCAAATGGTTGTACCGCAGAGCAAGTAAACAGGATAATGTGGAATGTCGCCACCGTAGTTCAAGAGTTTAGCAAAGACAACGTAGAGAATTGCAAACATCATTAACGGGCGTAGAAGTGCCCACATGTAACCTAGAACGGAACCCTGATAACGCAATTTAAAATCTGTTTTTGTCAGTTCCTTTAGAAGAATGCGATTCTTTTTATTCAAAACGTTAGGTATAGCCATATATATCTTATTTTAGCACAAAAATGTTATAATATTAGCATGGAAAGAATTTTAGTAACAGGCGGAACTGGCTACATTGGTTCCCATACCATCATTGAGCTTTATCAAAAAGGCTACGAAATTGACGTTCTCGATAACCTTTATAATTCCAAAGTGACTGTTCTCGATAAAATTGAACAACTTGCCGGCAAGCGCCCAAATTTCTACCAAATTGATTTGCGTGATTTTGACCAAATGGATGCGCTTTTTGCAGCTAACCATTATGATTTGGTAATCCATTTTGCTGGTCTTAAGGCCGTTGCTGAGTCAATCGAAAAACCACTCGAATATTATGAAAACAACGTTGGTGGTACCGTAAATCTACTCAAATGTATGCAAAAACATGGCGTTCATCAGATTATTTTCTCATCATCGGCTACTGTTTATGGCACTCAAAATGTCACCAAAATGGTCGAAACTATGACCACCGGAAATGGCATCACGAATCCATATGGTGAAACCAAATATATGATTGAAGAAATCCTAAAAGATGTTGCCGATTCTGATCCAGAATTCAAATGTACAATTTTGCGCTATTTTAATCCAGTTGGCAATCATCCATCCGGACTTATCGGTGAGGATCCAAATGGCATCCCAAACAATTTGATGCCAATCGTCATGAAGGTTGCCAAAGGTGAAATTGCCGAACTTAAGGTCTATGGTGATGATTATGATACTCCAGATGGTACTTGTATTCGCGACTATATCCATGTTGTTGATCTTGCCAAAGGTCACGTCGCAGCTGCAACTCACATGAAAACAGGAGTTTCAATTTATAATCTTGGTTCTGGTCGTGGCACTTCGGTACTCGAAATGGTTGATGCATTCGAGAAAGCCAGTCAAAAAACCCTTCCTCATAGTATTGCTCCACGCCGTTCTGGCGATTTAGCCGAGCTTGTTGCCAATCCAGAAAAAGCTGGTCTCGAACTTGAATGGCACACTGAACTTACCGTCGAAGACGCCATGCGCGATACTATTAACTATCTCAAACATGTCCAAGCCTAAAATCTCAGTCTTAGTTGCTGCCTATAATGTTGAGCAATACATTAGTAAATGTCTCGACTCGATTTTGGGTGGAACTTTCAAAGATATCGAAATCATCGTTGTTGACGATGGCTCCACTGATGACACTGGCAATATTTGTGATCAATACGCCAAAGATAACATCAATCTCCGCGTTATTCATCAAAAAAACCAAGGCCTTTCCGCCGTACGCAATGTGGGTATCGAGGCGGCCAAAGGGGAATATCTCACTTTTATCGATGGCGACGATTATGTAGCGACTAATTTTCTTGAGCATCTCGTAGCAGCCTTGCAAGATGATATTGAAATCGTCGTCTGTGGTAATAAAAAAATGCCAGCGGGTGAGATCAATAGTCCTGCTCCGCAAACCATCTCTGGCGAAGCGGCCACTATTGAACTACTCACGAGGCAAGAAAATTATCACGTCATTTCTTGCGGTAAACTCTATCGCCGCACTCTTTTTCAGAATATTGCTTTTCCGCTCGGTCGTAAGAATGAAGATAGTTTTACAACTTACAAACTTTTCGCGCAAGCAAAGAAGATTGCATTCATTAATGAGCCGCTCTATTTCTATGTCCAGCGCGAAACTAGTATTATGGGCTCAGTTAAATTAAATGAGCGTCTCAAGAATAAAATGCTCGCCGCGCGTGAAGCATGTGCATATTTTGAGAATCAACCAAAACTCATTGAAGCTGCCAAAATCAGCGAGTTATTAGCAACCTATTCCTTTATTGATGCGATTATTGCCGGGCAACTTCAAGCCTCAGCCGAGCCGCATTTTGCTTGGCTCAAACAACACGCCGCAACTTTGCGCCAAAATCCATTCCTTACCCGAAAACTCCGCATTTACCTTAGGTTGTCCACCAAAATGCGCGGCGCTTTCTATAAACTCTTTCGCAAAATTAAGCACTAATTATTGTTTAGCGCGGCGCTGATTACGTAGCCAAGAAATTCTCCAGCGCGCCAAGACCACTTTTAGCCAATATTTTTCGGCAAAAGTCGGCTTTGGGCCAACAAACTTCTTCAAATCTTCATAAGAAGCAAGCCAATTTGCCCAAATCACGCCCGATTTGCGAATTGTACTCGCCTCGGAGCCGAAATTATAAGTGTAAATTGCTTTCGGAATGCAAGCAATGCGCGGCTGAGCGGCGCTAATGTAATCTAAAACAAACTTCGTGTCTTCGGCAAAATTACGCCCTTCGTCAAAAGTAATTTGGTGTTCTTTTAATATGCTTAAATTAAACAATTTATTGATTGAGCTATACATCCTGCCGTCAACCGTTAAAAGATAAGTCACATATTTTTCGAGACGTTCGTTCGGTTTTTGTGCGCGCACTGGATTAGTATAGGCATCATTTTCAGTATGGAGTTTGAGCTTACGGAAATGAATTCCGCCCACTGGCAAGACCCGTTCATCGTCCTTTAGTTCGTTTACCATTAAGCTAACATATTGAGTATCAATCTCGTCATCACTATCAACAAAGCAAACATATTCGCCCTTTGCTAGACATATACCGAGGTTACGAGCCGCCGACTGACCGCCGTTTGTCTTATGAATAGTTACGACGCGGTTATCTTTGCGCTGATATTCATCAATAATATCGCCTGAGCGATCAGTGGAGCCATCATCAACCAAAATTATTTCCAGATTTTGATATCCTTGCTTCAAAATCGAATCCAGGCACTTACTGAGGTATTTTTCGGTATTATATACCGGAACGATTACTGAAATTAATGGCTGTTTTGCTGACATTCTGCTCCTTTTACCCCTGAATGGGTATCTACTACTATTATAGCATATGGACAAAACATGAAAAGTATGGTATAATTAAAGAGTGGAGGGGAAAGGGAAAGTAGTGTTAAAAAAAGTTGTGGTTTTTGACAATGGCTTTGGGGGAGAACTATTTGCCGACTACATCGAGAAAGAAATACCAATTATAGAACCGATTCGTGTAATTGATTGGCGCAATTCAGCAAGTTATTATGGGAAGCCAAGAGCAGCCCAAGAAAAAGCACTTAAAGCATTGCGACCATACATTAATCGTTCGGATATAATTATTGTTTCAAATCAACTAGTTTCACTCACTAGTCTCAAAAAATTTCAACGCAAATTTCCAAAACAAAAATTTACCGGACTGGTACCACATCTAACCTATCAATCTAGTAAAAAACGCACCCTCATCATTACAACTAAATCCACTCGCGGCACGATCTCGTACCGTTTTTTTAAACTCAAAATTCACTCGCGTAAAAAAGAATTTGAGTGTGATAAGTGGGCGCAGTTAATCGATGAAGGTGAAGAAATGGAACAACTCGTAATAGATGAAATGCGTCCGTATAAAAAGTTTGCGCCACAACAAATAATTCTATTTTGTTCGCATTTGATGGATATTAAACCGATTTTGCGTAAAATCTATGGTCCGACTGTTGCGATTATTGATGGCTACAAAAATACCATCGCGGATGTTTGTCGTGAGCTTGGCATTCGAGGAGGCATCGGTCGCAAGAAAAAATAGCAAAAGACACTCGCCACCTCTTGAAAAAAAGCCATTTTTCCTGTATAATATACGCGTTTACGAAGGAGCAAGAACATGGCCGAAAACATTTTTAATGAAGGCAATTATATCCGCGTACGTGGTGCGCGCCAAAACAACCTCAAGAATCTTGATGTTGATATTCCGCGCGACAAACTCGTTGTTATTACTGGGCTTTCTGGTTCTGGTAAATCTTCGCTTGCCTTCGATACGATCTATGCTGAAGGCCAACGTCGCTACGTTGAGTCTCTTAGCTCCTATGCCCGCATGTTTCTTGGCGTAATGGATAAACCAGATGTTGACTCCATTACCGGACTTTCTCCCGCGATTTCCATCGACCAAAAATCCACCTCGCGCAACCCTCGCTCCACCGTTGCAACCGTCACCGAAATCTATGATTACTTGCGTCTTCTTTTTGCGCGCGTCGGCGTGCCTCATTGTCCAATCTGCCACAAAAAAGTCTCCCGTCGTTCCGTCGAAGACATTGTTAATGAAGTTATGAAGTTGCCACTTGGCTCCAAAATCATGTTGCTCGCGCCAATTGTTTCACAGAAAAAAGGTGAATTCGCCCATATTCCAGATCAATACGGCTCCAAAGGTTTTGCCCGCGTGCGTGTTGATGATATTATTTATGCGCTCGACGAATTTCCAGAACTCAACAAAAACGAACGTCACGATATTGAGTTAGTCGTCGATCGTTTTGTACTTAGTCCAGATCTTTATTCGCGTATTTCCGGCTCCATCGAGCAGGCGCTCGACCTCGGGCAGGGCATCATCAAATTGCTCCGCATCAAAGATACTTCGACTGCAGTGGGTGAGAAAAATATCAATGCCGATAACACTGAAATTCTCACTTATTCACAGCGCTACGCCTGTGAGGATCATCCCGACGAACTCATTCCAGAACTTGAACCACGTCTCTTTTCTTTCAATGCCCCACAAGGTGCTTGTCCGACCTGTACTGGCCTTGGTACGCGCATGGAAATCGATCCTGAGCTCGTTTTTAATAATAACTTAACCATTGCTGAAGGTGGTATTCGTCCATTCAACCGCATCAACCAAGATTCTTGGTGGCTTAAACAACTTACGGCTGTGGGTCTCAAGCATAATTTCTCGATTCACACCGCCATCGGTGAACTTTCTGATGAAGCTAAGCAAATCATTCTTTATGGCACCGGTGATGAAAAATACAAAATGAAAATCAGTGGCTCCGGCCGTTTTGCAGATGGAACCGTTTACGAAGCTACTTATGAAGGCGTCATTCCAACTCTCGAACGTCGCTATAATGATCCGAAAATTTCCGACTTCACCAAGCACGATATTGAGCGTTTTATGCGCGTACATGAATGTCAGGATTGTCACGGCGCCCGTCTCAAACCAGCTGTCCTTGCGGTGACTGTGCATGATCTTAATATTGTTGATGTTTGTAATATGGATGTCGATGCGACCTATGATATTTTGAGTCAAGATCTCGGATTTTCTGAAGATGAAAAGCTGATTGCTGAACCAATTTTGAAAGAGATTCGCGAACGCGTAAAATTCATGAAGGATGTTGGCTTAGGCTATCTCGAACTCGGCCGTGCCGCCAATACTCTTTCCGGTGGTGAAGCGCAACGTATTCGTTTGGCAACCCAAATCGGTTCCGGTTTGCAAGGTGTGCTTTATGTGCTTGATGAACCTTCCATTGGTCTCCATCAGCGCGATAATGATAAGCTCATCGCCACGCTCAAACACTTGCGCGACCTTCATAACACTGTTCTTGTTGTTGAACATGATGAAGATACGATGCGCGAATCAGATTATATTATTGATATTGGTCCAGGCGCAGGCAGTAACGGTGGTCGCCTCATCGCTGCTGGCACACCAGAAGAAATTGCCAAAAATCCAGATTCTCTTACTGGCAAATATTTAAGTGGTGAATATCAAATTGACACTCCGAAAAAGCGCCGCAAGATCCGTGAAGGTCATGAACTTGTAGTTCGTGGTGCTCGTGAAAATAATTTGAAAAATATTGACGTTCATATTCCTCTTGGCGTGATGACGGTTGTTTCTGGTGTTTCTGGCTCTGGCAAATCTACGCTTGTTAATGGTATTTTGGCCAACGAGTTGCAAGCTCGTCTCAATCACGCACAAACTGTTTCTGGTCTCCATGACAATATTGAGGGAATCGAAAAGCTCAATAAAATCATCGTGATTGACCAATCGCCAATCGGCCGCACGCCGCGCTCGAATCCGGCCACTTATACTGGTGTCTTTAATCAAATCCGTGAACTTTTTGCTGATCAACCAGAGGCTCAAGTCCGCGGTTATAAGGCCGGCCGTTTCTCATTTAATGTTAAAGGCGGCCGCTGTGAAAACTGTCAAGGTGATGGTGTCAATAAAATCGAAATGCACTTCTTGCCAGATGTTTATGTGACCTGTCCAGCTTGCCATGGTAAACGTTATAATCATGAAGCACTCGAAATCAAGTATAAAGGCAAAGATATTTCTGAAGTTTTGAACATGACGATTGATGAAGCTGTGGAATTCTTCAAAAATATTCCAGCCATCGCACCAAAACTTAAAACCATTCAGGAAGTTGGTCTTGGCTATATCCGTCTTGGCCAACCAGCCACCACTTTCTCTGGCGGTGAAGCGCAACGCATCAAACTCGCAACTGAACTCGCTCGTCGTTCGACCGGTCGCACCCTCTATATTCTTGACGAGCCAACCACTGGTCTTCATACCGATGATGTTAAACGCCTCCTCAAAATTCTCAATCAACTCGTTGATGGTGGTAACTCTATGGTTATTATTGAGCACAATCTTCATGTCATTAAGTCTGCCGACTGGATTATCGATATGGGCCCAGAAGGTGGACTTAAAGGTGGTCAAATCGTCGCTGAAGGCACCCCAGAAAATCTTGCCAACAATCCAAACACCCCAACCGGACGATATTTGAAACAGATTCTTTAAGTAATCTTAAATATGTAATTAACGAATAATTGCCAAGCTATCTTTTTGGATAAGTTTTCGTGAGCCGATCCACTCGTCAACCGCGCGAGTCACGCCGGGCAATTCTGGGTTGTTGTAGTCATGTACCAAAATAATTCCGCCGTCGACCATTTTATCCTCAACGAGCTTTAAGGAATCTTTGATAGACTGATACAAATCTCCATCCAAAAATGCAAAAGCAATTTTTGCAGGTAGATCTTTATCCGTCAAATCAGCAAACCAACCCTTAGTAATAACTGGAACTGGTAAATTGGCGCGCAAAAAACGCAATTTTACTTCGCGTTTTGAAACTGAAAGCACGCCTTCAGTAAAGGCAGCGCCAGCCTCGGAAAAATCTTCATTACTTTTTGCGGGTAACCCTTCAAAAGAATCATAAATCCACAATTTCTTAGCAACCCAATCATCAGAATTAGCATCCTCTAAGTTAGCACGCTCCATATCGGCATTAGCATCTCGCAGAATTTCCGCCAAAAGCAAAGAAGTGTCACCTTCATAGCAGCCCAATTCCACAAAATCCCCCGGGAGACTCAAAGCCTCCCGGGCGATTTTTAAGATTGTAGCAGTTTCCGAATCGGCGACCTGTTTCATATCTGTGGCTCTCTAGAATCTAGGGAATTATTTTTGTGCTCCGTCGATAATTTCGCCAGCCTTCTTAATCATGTAAGCTGCTTCGTTGGTTGCAATTACGTAGATTGGCTTTGAACCTTCAGCAGCAATGTTGGTGCCAGCTTTGCGATCAACGATAATTTCAGAATTAATTGCAAAACCCATGAAACCAAGTTTCTTAATCAAGGCATCACGAACTGGAATTGAACGTTCGCCAATAGTAGCGGTAAAGACGATTGCATCAATACCGCCCATCTTAGCGGCAAACTCACCGATCTTACCGGCTACACCATCGATAAACATATTGAAAGCAACGGCAGCATCAGCAACGCCCTCCTCGAAACCGGCGATAATTTCGCGCATATCATTTGAGCCAGCCAAAGCCTGCAAACCAGATTGTTTGTTCATGACTTTAATGGCCTCAGCTGCGCCGAGCTTATCAGCAAGCAAAGCACCAATGGTTGGATCGATTGAACCGGTACGAGTTGATGACATCAAACCTTCAAGCGGAGTTTCGCCCATTGAAGTATAAACTGGCTCGCCGTTTTCAAAAGCAGTTACTGAACAGCCAGAACCAAGGTGGCAAATTACCATCTTTGGTGCCTCATAGCCGAGTTCTTTTACGCGTTC
>JAZUJS010000058.1:0-22495 GCA_045642865.1 Candidatus Nanosyncoccus sp. | reverse complement strand
GCATTGGAATTAATTGAATGTAAACAGCTCGAAGATTCATACGTTCAGCTACGATATAAGGTAAGGCATTAGAATGCGGCGGCTGCTTTTTTGTGGTATAGTAAAAATATGAACATTTATTTAGTAAGACATGGCGAAACGGATTGGAATGCGGAAAGGCGTCTTATGGGGCAAACGGATATTCCGTTGAACAAAATTGGAAAGGATCAAGCAGAGAATTTGCGAATTAGGTTGGAGGACGTTGATTTCGATGTTTGTTTCACGTCTCCGTTGAAAAGGGCTAAAGAAACCGCGAGTATTATATGCAACAATAAATGTCAAATTATTGAAGATGATTTGCTCAAAGAGAGCTTTGGCGGGAAAAATCAAGGAAAGTTAATCAAAGATTGTGATTTTGAAGATAGCTCAATGGAGACGGAAGAGTCAATTTTTGATAGGGCTAAACGATTTTTGGATAAAATTAAAAATATTGATTGTAATAATGTTCTCATTGTTAGCCATAGTGGTCCAATTAAAAATATGCGTCATATTTTGCTGCGGTTTGATGGCGGGGTTGACTATAACGGTTGGGAAATAAGTAATTGTGATTTTACCCTTATAAAAATTTAAACTATCCTAGAAATCTGCTTGGATATCAGGTTGGGAAATTGATGGGGATAATTTAAGGATTCACGTCTAAAAAGGGACAGGTTGGTTATGAACTTAAAAATGGAATCTTGAAATTTAAACCAATCTGATTTTATCCCTTTTGAAATAGGAATTAGATTGTAAAGTGATATAATTTTCAATATGAATTTTGCAAAAACTTCCGATTATTTCAAAATTTTAAGTAATGATTTTCCAGAATGGCTTAATGATTATATAAGCACAAAAGAATTGCAAACTCAAAAGTATATCAGCACAACGTGCGGCACGATTTATTCGGACTTATTCAATAATGATACGTTCTATTCTAGCTTAGACCATTCTATTGCTGTGGCGCTAATAGTTTGGCATTTTACGCACGACAAAAAACAAACCCTTGCAGGACTTTTTCATGATATAGCAACACCAGCTTTCAAACACTGCATAGACTTTTTAAATGGCGACTATTTGAAGCAAGAATCTACCGAAGAACTGACGACTGAATTTATCAAAAAGTCTAATGATGTTTTAGTCTTATTGCAAAGGGATAATATTAAAGTTGAGGAAATTGATAATTATCATATTTATCCTATCGCCGACAACGATACTCCGAAGTTATCCGCGGATAGGTTAGAATATTCTTTATCCAATGCACTGTTCACTTATAAACTACTTGGATTGGATGAAGTTAAGAAAATTTATGACGATATCGAAGTCCAGAAAAATGAATTTGACGAAGTTGAGCTTGGCTTTAAAACTAAAAGTATCGCGAGAAAATTTGTTGAAGTCACTAGCAAAATGTCTGTCATGTATCGCGATGATAAAACAAGATTTTCTATGCAATTTGTTGCTGATGTTTTGAAGGGCCTAAAAGATGACGAGAAAATTACCATTGAACAACTTTATGATTTGAAAGAATCAGATATCATAAAAATTATTGAAAATTCAAAATACAAAGACGTATTCAATAAATGGCGCACTGCGAAAACAATAAATGCTTCTAAAGAAAAACCAGAAAATGTTTATTTTGTTCAAGAAAAAGCCAAGGTAAGGTATATAGACCCACTCTGTCGTAATAAGCGAATGTCAAGAATTTGTGAAACCTCAAAAGATATGATTAGAAATAATTTATCATACGACATGAATAACTTTGTTTTTCTGGATTTTAATCTGTAGAAATAGTTCGTCAGACAGCGTTGTGACGCAAGTTTGGAACTATCTTTTTATATTACAATTATTCTTTGCTCTAATCCAAATATTCGGAGCGTCCTGATTATACTTTCAAATTCTTTCGGCACGAAAATTTTAACCTTTTTATTGATTTGTTTTATATTTTTGAAATATTTTTCTGGTAGTTCTGTCGTAAAAATCATGGCCTCGGTTTTCTCAAACATTTTCTCAAAATCCAAATAATGAAACGTTGAATCGAATTTTATTTTTTCGTCAAAAAAGCAAATTTCTTTCTGGCCAATAAGTGGGGCTAGACTTTCGGCAATTTTTCTTCCTACAGCACCAAATCCTATAATGTCAGTAGGTTTTCCAAACGGATTTCTGAATTCTTTATTAATTGCTGTTTCGATTTTTTGCAACAACTGATTATCTGATTCTTGCATATTCAAAGTATCAACGCTGGATTGCGTAGGTTCGGGGCTTTCTTTTTTTATCTTATTTTGCTCAAATCACCATGCACAAAAGTTGGTCCAAACCCCATAATTTCGTCATACATTGGACCAGGAAAAACATCATTTTCAATAAATATTTTTTTATATTCCCTATGCGCAATATATAATTCGATTAGCGCCGCGCCACCAACGTAGCCAGAAATATCATGTTTGTCGTAATTCAATAAATAAAACGCATCACACCATTTTCCCACCCTTTCTTCGCTATCCTCAAAAAGTTTACGAATTAATTTAACATGTGCTTCGTCACTTTCTTGCCAAGTTTTTTCTTCAAGTTCTGGATCATCAATAGTGGATGGTAACATTACCTCATGCCCAAGTTTTTCTAACTTTTCTTTTATTTCTGGAAGTTTGTCCCAAAAACTACTCGATGCTGCTAAAAATATTTTCATATTTTTATTATAACATCTTTCGTGATATGATTTATAGAGATAAAACTTAATATTTCACAGGTTGGTTATGAACTTGAAAGTGGAATCTTGAAATTTTTAACCAACCTGCGACCACATATATACCGTTCTCTTGTAAAGTTAAACTACCGAAAACTAGAATTAAAAATTATTCCACGCGACTCAACCAGTCCGCACAAGTCTGACCATTACTCATTGGATACTTACTCGGGTTTGCGAAAATGTCATTTAGGGTTTGTTGATTTTTTCTTTGAATGCCTTTATATCCTTTTAAGAATGTTCTATAATCCTCTGCAGTCCACCCCTCAAAAGTCTTGGCTGCTTTTTCGTTTAATTTTCCAGTATCTATATCTGTTTTTGTAATTTCGAAGACTATATAAGGCCGATCATCATTCTGATGAATACTTCCATCTATTACGTCTTTTGCAGTTCCTTTAATTGATAGCATTCTAGCCAAACAGATAGTAGCAATATCTCCATCATGAAATGCCTTATTTATTAATTTTTTCTCCACATCCGAAAGATTTTTTTCGGCATCTTTAGTTAAATATACATCAGGTGTTTCTCCATACATTATTTCAACTCTGGAATTCATCTCACTCATTCTTGGATCCATTTTTTGTTCTTTTACGACAAACTCTTTTATCCATTCTCTCGCAATAGCATACGCAGTGGCGGCAGATTGTATCCCCTTTATTTTTTCAAACTTTCCATGCCCACCGGATTCACTAGATGAATCTGTTCTATGCACAAAATCCTCACTATCTAAATCGGGGCTATTGCTATCAAAAATTTCATACACAGCTCTAGATGTCCTTCCATTCCCGTCTGGAAATAAATGAAGATTATTCACCGTGTAGTATGCTAGTGCCGCACGATAATGGTTGTCTTTTATATTTTTTAATGTTTCAACCGTATCTTTTAAAATAATACCTTGAACATCTTTCGATGGAGCTATATGCTCCCCAACCCGGACATTATCTCTCCTACCACGTTCGCTTTTTTTATTTATCCCTCTCAATATTCCGTTTAGATGACTTAAATATTTATATGCGCCGTCTCTCGTCATTTCTTGAATTTTTTCATCAAATGAACTCTCGTCGTTTCGTATTTTTTCAATGCCGGACAATTGCAAAAAACGCTGTGCTCGTTCACTCTTAGTCCTTTGTATGCTTTGCATATGCTCTTCAAAACTAGGTTGATTTCCTAAAACTTTTTCCGCTTCAGTAAGCTCTCGTTCTTGTGAACCAGAATCAAGGTTTTCAATCTTTTCCATGTTTTTATTATAACATCTTTCGTGATATGATTTATAGAGATAAAATTAATATTTCACAGGTTGGTTATGAACTTAAAAGTGGAATCTTGAAATTTTAAACCAACGCATTATGCAAATTTTTTTAGGAGAAAAACAATGGAAACATTGCAACAAGCACCTTGGACGGAATATTTAGAAATAGACAAAAAAACTTGCGAGCGTTATTTAAAAGAAGACGCTCCAGAAAGAATAAAAAAACTATACAAGGAATACCTAGAAAACATTAAAGAAAAAATTAAGGCTAATGAGCCTATTACTAAATAATAAAACTTAATATTTCACAGGTTGGTTATGAACTTGAAAGTGGAATCTTGAAGTTTTAAACCAACCTATTTCTTTTATCCCATTTTCTATCAAAATCCAATTATTAAAATCAAAATGGAAAAACGCATAATAAAATTACCGGGCAGTATAGCTGCCCGGCGTTCTTTAGTTTAATAAGGTGTTGCGATGTACTATGTAGGCCAAGTGTTTGTCGTAATGATACTTACCGAGATAAACTCGTCCTTCTTCAGGAACATAAAACATGTCAAGTTCATCAGCATACTCTTTGGTACTTCGTTCCTTTTTCTCCGGATCGTAAACCTTTAAAAACGGTTTACTGTCGTCACTGCGTTCCCAACGTCCATATTTTTCTCTATATTCCGCATCGACTATGCCTTCTTCAAAAGCTTTGATTATGTCCACCATCTCATAGTAGTTTGGGTTCTGGACTTCTTGAAAGCAGTGACAATAGTTGACGAGGAATTGTTCTTCTGGAAGATAAGCAAGCTCAGCTGGAACATCTTGGTACTGAAATAGTTTTGCCAGCTCAAGCAAACGACGCTGTCCTTCTATTCCTACCTGCTTAACCCCAAAATTTAGGGTTCCAAAGTGATAAGAGAATTTTAGAACGTCGTTGCCATGAAGGCTCTGATACACCTCTAGGTTTCGTTGGGATAAACTACTTTTTAGGAATTCAATCCAAATACCCTCGGTGTTTAAATGATCACTAACCATGAATGTATAGATATTCTTTTCCCATAGCTCTTTGCAAGCTGGAATACATTCAGGAATGATGAATACTTCAGGTGAGTTAGCTACGATTGGCATTGCCGTCTGCATACTCTCATTGTAACAAGAGGGCAAAGGTAACCAATTTAAATTAGAATTGTCCATTATTTTTTCCTCCTATGTCAGTGCTCTCTAGACCTTTAGTAACAAAACAATCTTAAAGTTCCACGTTTTTACTAAAACGTAATAGTTATTATATCACAAAATCTAAAATTAATCAAGCTTTCTGTATTAGGGCCTTCTAATAGTCTAACTTGGCAATAGGGTTGATTGCATTCGTACAGCACCGAAGGTATCTACCACGAACGTTTTCTATCTAATTATGATATCTTTGATAAATTTATAACGATTATTATCTAAATGAGCTAAAATCGGCATCGACGCCATATCCATTCGCCAGTTTTTATCCGTCAGATTATCTGACTGCATATCCTTTTACAGATTTTTACAATATCCATACCTTATATTATGTACCAAAATATGTTATAATTATATCCATAATAACAGATAGAAAGGTTGGTTTTGAATTTAAAGATCGGAATCTTGGATTTTTAAACCAACCTATTTCTTTTATTCCGTTTTCTATTAAAATCCACTTACTAAAACCGAAGTGGAAAAGTATTTCAAAAAAGTCTTGCTTTTTTGAAAGAAATAAGCTATAATAAGAATATCACCATAACCGGACTAGCCTAAGGTTCTTGTACCGACCGCAAATTCCGGTCATTTTTTCTTTATCTGATTTTTTATTGTTTTTAAAGGTAATATATTATCGACAAAAGGCTTCAGTAGCTTCGAAAATCTTTCGGTTGGCGTTATTATTTTCTTTAATTTATCGTTATCACTTAGATATCGCATCAGGCAAGCAAAATCACCATCAGAAGTTACGATTATCGCCTGATTATAATTATTATATTCAATCGCCGCAGCATGCAATACAAGTTCCGCATCAACATTACCTTTCATAGTGCGATTCCCATTTTCATCTTCAAATACCACCGTTGGTTTAAAGATTAACACATATCCATAAGACTGTAGAGCAGAATATAGTGTTGTGTTATGTGGGTCGTATCCAATAAATAGAAAAGCTTTTTCTACATTAAATTTAGTTCGTAAATACTTGCGCAACTTACCGTAGTCCAACTCTATATCTTGCGATTTTGCGCCAAGATATAAATTATTTCCGTCAATAAACGCATAGTTCTTGCTTTTCATATCTATTATTATATCACACCAGATGCTATAATATAGTTATCGAAGTTCTTGCAGGGCGCAGTATGTGCCGAGCGCGAGAACTTCTTTTTTATCTAATTAAAATATCTTTGATTAATTCGTAACGATTTCTGAAAGATTCCTTTGTTTTGTCGCTTAAATCGTTATAATCTTTTTCGAAAGCCGCTTCAAGCCACTTATTTATATCATTCAGCTCAACACCATTTCTTATAAACGCACCATGAAAAAGCATCGGAATATTGTCAAAATGAGCCAAAATATCAGCATCGGCAACACAAGTTTCTTCAATGCTCTCGGCATTTTTACTACTCCTGTGATTATAAACACATTTCAATACTTGCTCTTTTTTACCAGAATCATAGCCTAAATTATATAGAACTTTGCGTGCTATAAGCTCACCATTTACGTGGTGGTCTTTTCTATCGCCAACTTTATTAATTAAAGCAATATCATGAAGTAGTGCACCAAGAGAAACAATCTCGATATCGGCGCCATATTCATTTGCTAGTTTTGTGCTTTCTTCTAAAACATATTTGATATGCTCGTTCCAAAAATCATAGTGGTCACTTGCGTCGGCTTTATATTCATCAGATTGTTTTATCACATATTCTTTTACAGATTCTACTATATCCATGCCTTATATTATATACCAAAATATGTTATAATTATATCTATAATAACAGATACACAGGTTGATTATGAATTTAAAGATAGGAATCTTGAATTTTTAAACCAACCTGATTTTTAAAAACCATTCAAGCCACTAACTGCTTCTTCATAATTACGCTTGTCCATTTCTTGACGAATGATTTTAGCCTTCTCTCTATCGCCACCAGCCATCTCTTTTGATAAAGCAATTTTATGAGGAATATTCATGATATTATCTAGGGCCAAACTAACGTTGTCAAGTTTTTCATAGTCAACAGAATCCCCTATATTATCACCATGAATTCTTAATCGCTCTAACTTTTGAATCGCATCAGCTGAACATGCATGAGCTATCTTTCTCAAAATACCATACTCATTGCTTTCAAAACTATCCCCTTTAATGCTCTTCATGATTTTTTCTGTATCGTAAGCGTTCATCATTTCCTCTAAGGCATCTCGCTTCGATTCAACCATTCTCATCTCGCCATTCTCGTCTACTCCATAATACTCAGACGATAGTCCAATATCAATTCTTATTCTTCCATCAGATTCAAGTTGTGGCTCTTTATTTACAGATGCAACTTGATGACACATTTCGTGAACTAAAGTTTGCAAACTACTCTCACGATCGCTCCTTAAAACAATTCCTTTTTTAACTTCAATACGACCGTCCTCAGTAATTCTAGGTATAATAGATGCGCCACCAGACGCTATTGTTGGCAGCTCTTCATTTGTACCAAAATACTCATTCGCAGCCTCGCTTAAATTTTTCCCTGGTTCAACCATAAAAATTGGACAGTTATCAAGCACTTTTAAGACAACCTCCGAATTATCAAAGTAATCTACAATTTGTGGAACAATCATCTCTAGTGTTTCCCTAAGCTCTTCGCCATACCTATATTTTTCCGCAATTTTATCTAACCCGGAGATAATACCATTCTTCTCTTCAACTCCACGCCTGAAGTCCTCAAACGATGGCATCGAACCCAAGACTCTCTCCGCTTCAGATAAATCATGGCTACTTTCTTTAGGCTCAAGCTCTTTATTACTCATATTAAACATTATACACTAAAATATGTTATAATTATACTCATAATAGCAGATATCACAGGTTGGTTATGAATTTAAAGATCGGAGTCTTGAAATTTTAAACCAACCTGTTTCTTTTATCCTATTTTCAGTTAAAATCCACCTACCAAAACCAAAATGGAAGAACATAGACATTTTTCTTTCCGAGCCAAAGGAATTATAATTGTTTTATGCAAAAATCAAATTATTCAGTCATCATCCCAAGAGATGTCATTCCAAAACCAGACAAAAAAGAGATGTCAGCCGCATATATTCTATTAGATTATTTTAAGGCAGATGTAAAATTCATTCCGAGAAATAATTGCAGAACTCCCGATTTATTGATTAATCGTATTGAATGGGAGTTAAAAGCACCTACGGGTAGCGGAAAGCGTAATCTGCAACATACTATAAGCCGAGCTATTAAGCAATCTCAATATATCATCATTGACGCACGATTCTCGAAAATCCACATTTCAAAGATAAAAAGTCATCTTACCGCTGAAATCAAGAAAAATAAACAAATCAAACGACTACTCTTAATAGATAAGCAGAAAAATATAGTTGAAATTTTCAGATAAGTATAATATAATAAAGATATCGAAAGTCCGCCAGGCAGTGATGGATATGCACAGGTTCGGGGCTTTCTTTTTTATCCCCGACTTCTATCTCCATTTTTGAATTTTTCCAGTAATTGTTCTGGACTAAGGTACGAACCACCGAAAAGAAATGATAGGTCACTGCCGCTAATTACCATTTGGCCAACGCCGCCACGCTTATTACTTTTTACGTATGCATAAAAAATCTCATCTTCTTTAGGAATTATAACCACTTCGTCGCCTTCAGATTCTGAAAAATACTCATTTTTCAGAATACTATTTACTTTTTTCTGCACATCTTCTGGAATCATTCTCTCTCCTTATTTAAATTCTAAAAACATTATACACTAAAATATGTTATAATTATACCTATAATAACAGATACACAGGTTGGTTATGAACTTAAAGATAGGAATCGTCGGTCTTCCGAATGTTGGAAAATCGACATTGTTTAATGCCCTTACAAATGCTGGCGCGCTCGCGGCCAACTATCCTTTTGCTACGATTGAACCGAACGTCGGAATTGTGCCGGTGCCAGATGAACGTCTCGACGTTCTGGCTAAGATGTATGAAACGGAAAAAGTTGTGCCGGCGGCAGTTGAGTTCGTAGATATTGCTGGGCTTGTGGCGGGCGCTTCAAAAGGCGAAGGTCTCGGCAATAAGTTCCTCGCGCACATTCGCGAATGTCAAATTATTTGCCACGTCGTGCGTGTTTTCGAGGATGGAAACGTCACGCACGTTGCGAACGCAAACGAAGTTGCCGAAGTTAATCCGGCATATGATATTGATATTATCAAGACCGAGCTCGAGCTTGCCGATATGGAAACTCGCGAAAAGGTCGCCGCAAAGCGCAAAAAGGATCCAGCCGATGAGTTGATTCCTTATCTCACCGAGAAACCTGTGATTTATATGTTTAATGTTGACGAAAAACAACTTATTGACGAAGCAAAGAAGGCCGAGCTTGCAGCTTTGGTTGCTCCAGCTCAGGCTGTCTTTGTAAACGCAAAGCTTGAAGAAGAAATGGCCGGCATGACCCACGAAGAAAAAATGGAATTTTTGTCATCGTATGGCGTTTCCGAAGACGCAATGGGTGAGCTCGTGAAGGCCGCTTACAAAACTTTAGGACTGCAGTCATTCTTGACGGCTGGCAAAAAGGAGGTGCGCGCCTGGACAATTCGTCAAGGCTCAACTGCACCAGAAGCTGCTGGCACTATTCACACCGATTTTCAACGCGGTTTCATTGCGGCAGAAGTTTTCAAATATGATGATTTGATTAGACTTGGTTCCGAAAAAGCCGTAAAAGAGGCTGGCCTAATCCGAACAGAGGGTAAAACATACGTGATGGAAGAAGGCGATATTGTTGAATTTAGATTTAATGTTTCTAAATAATAATTAAAAGGAGGTAAAATGCAGAATAATACTACGGGCGAGGTGGACCCATGGGCTTCAATGGGAAATTTGGGCGGCAATACGTCAGGCAATCAGCCGTCGGCCGAACAAATTAAACGCGCCGAAAGCTGGAGCAGTGCTATGAGTGATGTGGAATTTAGCGGTGATTCCACCAATAATAATACCGAGGAACAATCGCCAGAAGAACGCGATGATGGCATTGCTAATGCAAGTGCACTAATTAATTATGGGCTAAATGCAGCCGCACGCGAGCTTGGTGTTGAGACTGTTGTCCAGAAAATTAAATCCTTTGATGCGACCGGCAGCGAAAATCCGATTCGTGATTTGTATGTATATCTCGGCATCGACACGCCCGAAGAAGTTAAGGATTTACACGAAGAGAGTATTGCGTCAAAAAATTCCGAGAATGCATACCGTGAATCTGAAAACGCACCAACTTCGACGAGGCGCTCAACCGAAGGTGCTTTTAAAGCGATTTATGATTTTAAGGAGCTAATTTCCGAAGTTGAAGGCGCCGATCCGTGCTACAATTCCCTACGCGCGGGCGCAAAGGCTATGAATATGGGTTATTTTGATTACGCCGTCTACAATTATGGCGTACGCGGTTTAACTGAGCTATTTCAAGCCTTGAAGAGCCAAAAAGATGCAGTCGAAGCTCCGGATTTTGACACCACATCCAACGGACAAGACTCTGCGACCGCCGAAGATGACGCCAATCGCAAAGAAGAGACCATTGATGAGAATTTGATCAATAATAAAGACGCGCTCGCTGAGCCAACCGTAATTTCTGGCCCAGAAAAGTTTATTTAATTACAAACCAATCGTCAATCTGATAATTGTCACCAGAAACAGCCGCAACGGCAAGTACTGGTGACAATTTTTGATATTCGCGGTTATTATGCATAAAACACTGCGCCGCGTACGACATTTGATCCTGCTTAGTTTTTGTTATTGCTGCGAATGGCGTACCATGTATATTATTTTGACGATATTTTACTTCTGTAAAGTAAATTTTTTCATTATCGCACGAAATTATATCAATTTCGTATGTTTTTGTTTTATAATTGCGCACAAGAATTTTGTGATTTTGTGATTGAAGATAATCGGCTACCATTTTTTCGGCGTGTTTTCCTACCCCTGTTGTAGTTGGTCGAACACGAATTGAAGCGCCTGTGTTTGGTGCGAAAATTTGTGCGATTTCTTGGACTGGACGGAACGAAAAACGATGTTCTGGGCATGGACCATGCGCTTCAAGTGATTTTTTGTGTGCTGCCGTCCCGTAGCCAACATGTTTTTCAAAAGAATACTGCGGGTATTTTTGGCTAAGCTCGGCCATATATTGATCTCGCGCCACTTTAGCAATAATTGAGGCGGCCGAGACTTCTTTTACGAGAAAGTCAGCTTTCGGCAAGATTGAAACGTATTTTTCAAGCTTTGTACCAGCTAAAAAATTAATCGTTCCATCAATAATAATCTGTTCAAATGGTATATGCTTACTTTGCACTTCCTCAACCGCGCGGCGCGCAGCTAGTTTTAAGGCGTTCGATAAGCCGATTTTGTCTAGCTCTTGACTAGAGACCCAACCAAGCCCGGTTGCTGGGGCTTCTTTTAAGATGATTTCATTAAGAGATTCACGTTTTTTCGCTGATAATTTTTTGGAATCGGTCAGTTCATTGTACCAGTCGGGACGATTATTGTCTGGGAATGTCGGCAAAATTACGGCACCTATAACCAGCGGCCCCGCCCAAGGTCCACGACCAACTTCATCGATTCCTAATATTGCCATACCTGTATTATATCAGTTGAGCACAAAAAATCACCCAGAAGGGTGATTTTTAAAGAATTATTCAGCTTTTTCTTCGACTGGGGCTTCTTCAGCGACTGGTTCGGTGACTTCTTCTTCAACCTTAACAGTGTTTACTGCTGCACGATCGAAATCCTTACCGGTGAGACGAGCGGATTTACCAGAACGTTCGCGGAGGTAGTTCAAGTTGTTGCGGCGGACATTTGAACGCTTGGTGATTTCGACCTTCTCAATCAATGGTGAGTGGAGAAGGAATGATTTTTCAACGCCAACACCTGAAGTAACTTTGCGGACAAAGATACGTGCAGTGTGGGATTCTTTGCGTTCAACACGGATGACAACACCTTCAAAAACCTGAAGACGGAATTTGTCACCTTCTTTAATCTTTTGGGTGACTTTGACGGTATCACCTGAACGGACGTCAACAACAGCTTTTTTCTTTTGGGCGTCACCGATTTGCTTTAAAATTGAAAAACTCATGATTTACCTTTAATATTAGACAATTACCCATTATTTTAACACACTTGTTTTAATTTTTCAATGCCAATTTGATTCTTTCCTCAAGTGGAAGGCTCGGATCAACCTTTTCAAGCGCCATAGTGGCTTCTCGAAGCGGAAAACCCAATGCAATGAGGGCATCTAGAGCTTCGTCATTTTCGGCGACTGGATGCGCCAGAGCAACCTCGGTTGCTCCATAATGCGATGGAATTCCGACTTTATCACGCAAATCAACGATTACACGTTCGGCGGTCTTTTTCCCTACACCACTAGCTTTCGCTACGAAGGCCGCGTCGGCATTAGCAATCGCATTACGCACTTCTTCGGGCGCAGCAAGACTTAGAATTGCGATGGCAGCTTTTGGGCCAATACCCTGAACGGAAATCAATAATTGAAATAGTTTTTTGGCGGCAAGACTCAAAAATCCATAGAGCTCTTCGGCGTTCTCGCGAATACTGTGATAGGTGTAGAATTTAATCTCATCATCTAAGTTGACTTTATCAAAATCTGGCGCCGTAATTGTTAGTTCATAGCCAACGCCATGGACATCTACAATGACGGAATTTTCGAATTTTTCGGCAATTTGCCCCTTAATGTGTGCGATCATATATTCATTCTAGCATATTATTCAAAGACGGGCAGATCATCCGGAAACGGATCATCTTCGAATTCATAATCTTTAAATCCATCACCATCTTCGTCGAAACTATCATTATCATAAAAACCACCCGAATGATCATTCGAGCCATATGGATTATAACCGAGCTCGAGCAAGAAACGAGATGGCATATTGTACGAACGATTACCAAATGAAAAGCGCGAAGATGCATAGGTCATGAATAGTTTTTTCATTGCGCGCGTCATACCAACATACGCTAAACGACGCTCTTCCTCAAGCAAAGCCTCGTCGTCGGCGCGGGAGCTTGGGAAAAGCCCATCTTCCATACCTACAATAAAGACCACTGGAAATTCGAGACCTTTAGCTGCGTGCATCGTCATTAGGGTAACTGCATCATCAGTCGAACTCTCGTCGGCCGAGGACATAAGCGAAGCGTCAGCTAGAAAATCGTCAAGCGTTTCATACTGCGCGGCGTTGCCGGTAAGGACGTTAAGGTTCTCAATGCGTTCCTCACCCGTCGGGGTACCATCGCGCAAAAGTGTATCAAAATCAAAATATTGAATGGTTTTTTGGACAATTTCGGCCGGCATGAGCGAAAGCGAAGTATTTGTAATGAAGTTTTTAAGTTTCATAAAAGATACTTTAGCTTTGCCAGAAAGCACATCTGGTAAGTCTGGATTCTGCAGTGGATTAGAATCAGCTATGACATTCATCGCGTTAAATACCTTTGCTAGCGACGCTTCGCCAATGCCAGAAAGCACATTTTTTACTACACGCTCAAGACTGACTTGGTCGCGACCATTCACGAGTAATTTAAGGATGGCCAAGACATCTTTAACCTCTTTACGATCATAGAACCTAACGCCGCCGATAATTTTGTACGGAATATGCATATTAATGAAGGCTTTTTCAAAAGTGTAGGATTGTGCGTTAGTGCGATATAGTACGGCAAAATCGGCAAAATTTGGATACGCGCGGTGATATTCAAGGATTTTACGCGCAACATAATTCGCTTCCTCCGTCTCATCACGTAACGATTCAATATCAATTGGCTCGCCCTTCTCCGCCTCAGTAAATAGAGTTTTGTCGGTGCGAGTTTTGTTTTCGTTGATGATTTTTTGCGACGCATCCAGAATATTGCCCGTCGAACGGTAATTTTGTTCCAATTTGATTACTTTTGCACCCGGGAAATCGCGTTCGAAATGTAAAATGTTTGTAAAATCAGCACCACGCCACGAATAAATCGACTGCCAGTCATCGCCAACCACGCAAATATTACGCTTTTCATTAACTAGGATTTTAATCAGTTGATACTGGATAACGTTCGTATCCTGATACTCGTCAATTAGAATGTGAGCGAATTTATTTTGCCATTTTGCACGAATTTCGGGATTATTTTGGAACAATTCGAGCGCTTTTAGTAGCAAATCGTCAAAATCGAGCGCGTTGGCAGACTTTTTTTCGGCTTCATAGCGACGAAATACTTCGGCAATATGTTTTTGATTTGGATAATAAATGCTCGCCTCATATTCATCTGGAGATTGGCCTTCGTTCTTTGCCTTGCTAATAATCGATTGAATGGATTTTGGTTTAAGGGATTTGTCATCAGAAAGTCGCATCGTTTTGATAATGCGTTTAATAAGTGAAATTTGGTCGTCAGCGTCATAAATCGTGAAGTTTTTATCAAGATTCAACGCAGCATATTCGGTACGCAGAATTTTGACACAGATGCCATGGAATGTACCCATATATGGCATAAAACTACGCGGTGGAACTGATTCTTCTGATGTAGAAGCAGACAATATCTTCCAGAGGCGCTCGCGCATTTCGCGTGCCGCTTTATTAGTGAAGGTTACAGCTAGAATATTTGATGGGTTGACGCCATGCGCGACGAGATTGGCAATGCGATGAGTAAGAGTTTTTGTTTTGCCAGAGCCAGCACCAGCCAAAATTAGAAGTGGCCCCTCGAGGCTCTCCACTGCCTCTTTTTGTGCCGGATTTAATCCTGAGAAGATATCCATTCCTATATTTTAGCACACGAATAAAAAAACTAGCCCCAATTTAGCGGGGCTAGTTTTAGATTAATTACAATTCGTTGGTTTCCTCGTCGGATGGCTCGATGTCTTCTTCAGGTTCTCCGCCTTCTGGCTTTGTGTAGGCTTCATAGAAGTCAATCCATTGTTTAAATTCAGATGCGGTCATCGAGAGATCTTCAAGAGAACGGTTTTCAACAATATACTTACCATTCAAAGCGATATCGATGTTTTCCAAGCCAGATTCTTCGAGGTCTTTAAGTTCATCGAAGACAGTCTTTGCTGCTTCTTCATCTTCGAATTCATAGTATGCTTCGAGCTTGGTGATTTCATCATTTGAGTTGTAGTGCGCAACATGGTGAGTAACCTTGGCGCCATAGGTGTTGTCTTCGAGTGTAATTACGTATTTTTCATTATCAGAAACGAAGTAGTCGTCATTAATGACTGGTTGACGATTAATTAAAACGATTGCAAGTACAATGGCAACAATTGCAATGACAGCTGCAATGATTGTAACGATTAAAGTTTTTTTCTTGTGGTTTACTGCTGGTTGTGCAGGTTCCATATTAGCCTCCTTATTCTACTTTTGTAATTATAGCATAATTATAATTTATTTATAGCTTTTGCAATATATAAAATAGTGGGAATTTTATCCATAATATCTTTAATTTGACAAATAAAAGCGAGTTTTGTGGAGCACATTAAGCGCATGATCTTTATTTCATCGCTGCCGATATTCCCTCCCGCCTGCTTTGCCAGGGCGGATTCGTAATTGTCCCAAATGTAATTTTCGTCCGGGCTCAGTTTTTCACCATTTGTATCGCGATACAAATTTATATCTTCGCCACAAGCTTTAGCTAGGTTGAACCAAAACCAAGCCGCGACTAAGTCAGGCGAAATCTTTTGATCGAGAGCCTCAAAACATTGTTCAACAATCGAAAAGAATTCTGGATTATCGGAATTATCAGAAACGAGATCAATTTTTTTGAGAATTTGTGCCGCCAATTCCATACGCGGTAAATCAATAATTAAATTGGAAAAATATTTAATCATTTTTGCACTCGTGATGAGCCCAAAATCGTTTTTTCCTTGATGAATATTTGCATCCACGAGACAAAACATTTCGATATTGCCGGCAAGTTTTGATTTTTCTTTACGCACACCTTTAGCCATGGCGGAAACTTTGCCAGTAGGAGTGATAAGATTCAAAATACGATCAGCTTCGCCATAATTAGTGCGTCGCAAAATGTATGCCTTGGTGCGCAAGTCTTTACTAGGCATATTGTTCGACATATTTCCTCACATCTTCTGGAAGCATTGTGTCTTTGTTTAAGATACCGACGACGCCATACGTTGTCAAATCGCGCCCCGCCAAGTTTAACGAGGAGACAACTACGACTGGTATCTTGGCAGTGTCGCTATAGGAAGCCAGCTCATTTAAGAAGGTAAACCCATCCGGTCCATCAAGCAAAATATCCAGAAAAATAAGTGACGGAATTTCGTCGTCGATAGCGTTTATCGCTTCGATTGCGTTCGTAAAAATTCGACACGGCGCTGGCTTTGCATAGCGCTCGATACACTCCGCCATTAATTCATCGTCATCAATAACAAAAATCATTAAAACAACCTCGCCTGAGTCGAAATTGGTAGTTCAACAAAGAAGCTTGTGCCGTCGCGATGGCGGACTGCGCCAACATTCGCGTTCATATAACGTGAAAATTTGGAGGCAATATATAGACCGAGACCAGAGCTACCTGGACGCATGGCAATTGAGGTTGGCTTTTCGATCCAGCCACGCTTGATTTCGCGCCAAACATCCATAGGTAGTGCCGGGCCAAAATCACGAATATTAATACGAATTTTCCCTTTCGCTTCGTTCACAACCAGCTCTGAGCGAGTATCCTTACCGGAATAGTGAACTGCATTGAGCAAAAAATTATAAATCACACTATATAATAAGTCACGGTTTGCGGTAACGAGGCGAGATTTATTCTTGTATCTTATATATAAGTCGCGTTGATTGTAGCGGAAGAGATAACCAAGCTCGCGCGTTACGTCATCGCAAACAGCACGAACCGAAACCGGCTCCATAGCAAATAGACCATCTTCAAGGCGTGCAATTTTTGTCAGATCGTTAACTTGTTTGATGGCGCGCTCTGATACGCTAATCATCTCCGCGCGAATATGTTCATTTTGCGAATTTTCGAATTCAAAGGATAACGCCAACTGACGCAAGACAGACAATGGGGCTTTTAGCTCATGCGCAGCTAAAAGTATGTTACTTACCTCCTCTTCCATGAGCCGATTATAGCACAGATTTTACAGAGAAACACCAATGGCGGGTTCATTTGGACAATTTTCGAGAATTTTTGCAATTGCATTTTTCTCTGCATCAGTAACCCAAAGGTGATATTTGTACTTAACTGAGACTTGGCGAGCCACATATTGGCAACGGAAACGTTTATTAGCTGGCAACCAGGTCGCCGCATCGCCGTCGGATTTGGATTGGTTTGCAGACGCATCGACCGCGATTAAATTTAGCGGGTCAGTTGCAAGCGCGTAGCGATCTTCCTTCGACATATGGTCAAGATCGGCACCTTTCTGCCAAGCATCCGAAAGCGCAACAATGTGATCGATTTGAATTTTGTTTGAAATCTCAGTTTTTTCGCTATAGATTTTATGTTCACCAGTGTATGGCTCATCATATTCACCCGACAAGACGGTACAGCCGTCAAGTTTAGCTGAGTCGCCGAGTTCACGTTTAATAATGCGCTGTCGCAAATTGCAACCGTCAATGGTTGGCCAGCTCGAATAAAATTCCTCACGCGCATATCCAGTTTTTGGTGAACGCCCTTTAACTTCTAGCTCATCCAAAACCGCGGTGGCTAGCGGAGCATCCGGATTGGCCTGAGTAGTAGGAATGGCGATTAAACTACTAATATTAGTAGAGATCGCATCTGCCGCTTGATTGATGCCAAAATCAGCACCGAAATCTTCGATTTTTGAGACAATTTCTTCATAACTAGCCGGATTAACAACAAGCCAAGTTGCAATACCTCCAAGCAATGCAACTACGAGAATTAGACGACGAAATTTGTGTCTTATCCTTAGCATATTTTTATTCTAGCACGTTTTAGCTATTGTAGGTAACAGTGTCAAGTAAAGTAATAAAATCGTTTTCAAAGAGTATCGAGTCGCTTTGCAAAATAGCGGTTTTGTCGCGAATCTTAAAGATGACGATATAGCCAGATAATTCAGTACCAGGAATGGTGCCCTCATAAAGGTTTGCCGTCGCATCATTAACCACAATAGTACGAATCGAGAGATCGGAGTCTCTTTGATTCATAGCCCACTCATAATTAGCAACAACATTTTCAAAACTGCTAGTGGAAATGATAAGACGAAGCGCATTAATAGTACTATCAGATACAGCCTCAACTTCGCCAGGGTTGAAATAGGCTTCAAAATCACCACCATTTGAAGCGTCCCGCGCAACATATACGCTCCAAGTTTTTGGATATTCAAATGCTAATGAACCGTAATCTTCTGGACCAACAAATTCTTTGTAAGGATTTTTTTCACGCTCAGCAAAGGCCGCTTCGAGCTCGGCTGCCTGAGCATCTTTAGCTTCAGCAACGGCAATATTGATTTTTTCATCCAGATTAGATTGTGCTTCGTCGCGATCGGCGTTGGCTTTGATAAATAAATACACAAAAAGAATAGTCGTAATTGAAAGTATAACGATAATAACAATTTTAATAATATCAGAAACACTAATCTTTTTCTTTTCAGGCGTTTTCGGAGTGAGCTGCATAGTCGATGAAGCCTGGGGCATCATTGGCTGGCCAAAGACCGATTGTCCATAAGTTTGCGGCATTGCCTGCATTGGTTGCGTATTTGGTTGCCCACCGTATGGAGAAGCCTGCATTGGTTGCTGGTTATAATTATCCATAAGTTTATTATATCACTATTTTGAAAAGTCTTCTGACAAAACTTCAATTTCGTTTTTAAGGTTATTTAAATCTGCTTCAATTTCTTTAGCAAGGCTGAGCGTGGTCTTGTATTTTGTCGTAGCTTCTTCCAATTTAAATTCATCAGAATAGAACCATTCGACTTCGGAATCTAGCTTTTCGATTTTTTGATTTAGAGTAGTTTTATTTTCGGTCATATATTTCCTTCACTTCAGCATTAATTTCTTTATCAAATGTTGTAATTTTTACAACATTTCCTGGAGATACTTTGCCGGATATTATTGCATAGCCCTGACGCAAAACTTTTTCCGGATTTAGCGCTTCCAGAAGTTTAATTTTTTGCGCAATATTTTGCCTGTAACTTTCAATTTTATTTAACATGTCACGATAAATATGTGAGACTTTTTCATTATTTTCGCGCATCGCGTTGGCGATATTCTGTAAAATAACTTGCTTGGCGCGATTTAAGGTTGATTCGATTTTCGCAATTTCTGCATGGCGGTCTTTGGTGAGCATTTGGGCCACATTTGACGGAGTTGACGCTTTTATATCAGCAGCGAGATCGGCGAGACTTTCATCGACTTCATGCCCAATACCAGTAATGACTGGGATTTTTGAGGCCGCAATGGCGCGCACGAGTTTTTCATCATTGAAAACGGCGAGGTCATCCGCAGAACCGCCGCCACGAATAATGGCAATAATTTCAACACTATTGTGCTCGTTAAAATACTGAATAGCACGAATTATTTGATCAGCCGCATCCATGCCTTGGACTTGAGTGTGGGCAGTTAAAACTTTGAGCCCACCCCAGCGCTCGTTGAGAATTTTAACAAAATCAGCATAGCCAGCCGCCTGCGTAGATGAAATGACACCAATTTGGGACAGATTTTCTGGAATTTTGCGTTTTTTAGCAGGGTCAAAAAGACCTTCTTTGGTAAGTTTAGCCTTAAGTAATTCAAATGATTTTTTTAAACTACCTTCACCTACAGGCTGAATAGCTTGGACCGTAAAGGAGAATTTACCCCATTTGGTCATTTTTGGGATACCGCGCACAAGTACTTTCATGCCGTCTTCGATCGGCATGCGCAGTTGATATGACGACATAAAACAACTTACGCTCGATTCGGCGTCTTTAATGTCGAAAAAGACCCATTTCCCCTGGTTAACTTTAAAGCTAGCAACTTCACCCTCTAGCACAACACCGGAATAGGCATATTCTAGAGTCTGATTTACGACGGCAATAAATTCGGTTGGGGTAAACTTAGGCGTTTGATTCGGCATCTTCTTTACCCATCTTCATAATTGCCTTGCGATACGGGATGAAGCCGGAAATTACCGTAAAGAGCAATGTAGCAACACGCGTCATAACCGTAACAATTGTTGCGGTTGCAAAATCAACATCAAGTGCAATCATCACGCCAACCATGCCAAGCTCGTAAAGGCCGTATGGAACAATACCATCAAAGACGGAGCCAATTGCTTCGCCAACCAAGATGCATGGGAAGATTTCTGGGCGGCCAAGCGAGATGGCTACAATCCAATACGTTGCAACTTCGCAAAAACTATAAATAATACCCCAAAGAATTGGGCCTTTTAGATTAGATTTTTCACGTCGCGCCATCAAAACGCTTTCGTGGATATCGAGGAAATAATGGTTAATTTTTTCGTATCGGACGATTGATTTCTTGTGGCCAAAAGTGACAATTTTTATTGCGCCATTCGCTAGCTTAGTGATTACTTTTGAGAAAAAGTCGAGGCGCTTTTTGCCGCTCGCAACAAAGATAATCAGGATCAAACCAGTTGAAACGCCGACATTCATAAGAAGTGAAACTGGCAATACCCAGAGAGCGTCGTCTGGAATACTATGCGTAAGTAACAGAATTACAATCGCAATCAAAGACTGAACATAATTAATGACCGTCGTGATAGCGTAACGAAAAACATAGAGGAAGCTGGATTGACCAGCCGAAATGCCGAGCGGACGTAAGCGAAAAGTAAGGAACGTAAGACCACCAACGCCACCAGCCGGCACCGCATGAGTGACAAAATTTAGCTCGGTCGAAATCTTAAGTCGTTCTTTGTGCGAAATTTTCTTTATGTCCCTGCGGCGTTTTATATATGAAAAGAAAATCTGCCCACAAGCGTAGTACATAAATAGCTGCTCAGGTATAAGAAGCAACAAAATAAAAATATTAGCTTCATTTAGGTGCTTGCTGGCTTCGACAATATCAGACCAGTTCTGATAAATAACTACACCAACCAAGATGGTGGTAAGAAGCGTCAGGATAGTTTTGAAGGAAATTTTTTTCGCCATAGGAAAATTATAGCATATTCATGATATAATTTAGGTATGAGATATTTAGCAGTGCTCGGCCGTCAGCCTGAGATTTCAATTGCCGAACTTTCGGCTTTATTTTTACGCGTTAATCGCTGCGGCGATGAGCTGGCAACTTTTACAGCAGACGCCAATCCAGACATTGCGCGACTCGGTGGCACTTTGAAACTTGCCGCACAACTTGATGGTTTGCCTTTGGAATATCTTAAAACTTTACCAGATGGTAAAATTACACTTGGCGTTTCGGATTTTTCTAATCGTACTTCGGCCCGCAAGGCTCAAGGTGAAGCATTGAAGCTTAAAAAGATTTTAGCTCGTCATAATCGTAGCGTGCGCGTCGTCGAAAATAAGACTCCGGTCCTTTCGACTGCAACTTCGCTCCATAATGGTTTATCTGGCTCTAAGGCAAACAAAGTCGAGTTAATTCTTGTAAATGATACTTGGTGGCGTGTAATTGGCGTGCAAAATATTGATGCCTACGCTCGTCGCGATCAAGCCAGGCCAGCACGCGATGCTAAGGTTGGCATGTTACCACCAAAATTGGCCCAAATATTGATTAATCTTTGTGGTGATTTACCGGCCGGCTCACGCATTTTGGATCCATTCTGTGGGACGGGCGTTGTTTTACAGGAGGCGCTTTTGATGGGTTACGCAGCTTACGGAACCGATTTAAACCCACGCATGATTGAATATTCGCGCAAAAATATGGATTGGCTCACTACTACCTGCAAGGATCGCAAATTGCAGGATGTTTCCCTTGCCGAGGGTGATGCGACGAGTTTTAAATGGACCGAAAAAATTAATGCGGTTGCTTGCGAAGGATATCTTGGCCAACCAATGTCACTACCGCCTGCCGATATTAAATTAAAAGGCGAAAAACAGGAATGCTCAGCGATTATTTTAGGCTTTTTAAAGAATCTTTTACCACAAATTGACTCCGGTGTACCAGTCGTAATTGCGGCGCCAGCTTGGCTTCGCCCAGACGGAAGCTATTCGAGGATGAATCTTGTTGACGAAATTGAAGATATGGGGTATAATGTTACAAGTAATTCTCGTCGGGGGCTTCTTTATCGTAGAGAAGGTCAAGTCGTTGCGAGAGATATAATAATATTAAGGAAGAAATAAATGTCACACGTAAAAGCTGGCGGTACCGCCAAAAACGTCCATAACAATGCTGGCCAGCGCCTTGGCGTCAA
>JAZUJS010000057.1:0-18069 GCA_045642865.1 Candidatus Nanosyncoccus sp. | reverse complement strand
CATTCAATGTTGAATAATATGACACCTGTGGAGTTTTTACAAAGCCTTAGTGGATACGAAACCGCTTGCCCAGATTTTTCTGTGTTATACTAAAAACATTAACAACTAGAATGTTGTGCAACTTGTTTGGGAGGTGAACCGTATGAGCGCCCTTATTTAGGCATCTCTTCCAATGCTCCAAATTTTTATCCACATTAACATGAGTGCACCATTCTTTTAAGGATGCTCGTGATGGCTCATATGTTTTACTTTTCTCAGGAAAAACTGGCTGTTCACAGATATTACCTAATGAATCACGATAAAAAAGTAGCAAAGATGCGCTAAATAAGCTAACTACTGGATCTTCTTCACAGTAGTAAATTGTTACTATTATTATTTCTCCTTTGCGAATTTTTCTATCCAGTAATACGCCATAGTTTACTAACCCTTTAGTGGTGAATTCATCTATATAGTTTTTCTCTATTAATACATTTTTCTTTGGGTTTTCTACGGCAATTTCGAGTTCATTAATGTCTGAGTCTCCGATGTTCTCAAGAAAGATCGTGTGGCATTTGAGACATTTTGTGTTCCGTATTCCTTTTGGATATTTAATCGCAATATTATCATTATCATCTAAACTAGCCTCATATGAACAAAAAAGTACATTTATGTTTTGCGAATCGTAGAGCTTCTCGCTTAGGATGTTAGCCCCATCTGACGCAAGAAGTTCAGCCTTATGTTTGAAATTTTCTCTAATTTCCCTCCGTTCGGCGTCTTTTCTTTGCCAATGATGAGTAATACCACTTGCGATAATTGCAATAACTCCGCCGACAATGGCGCCAGTTACTGTTGCTATTATATTATTGTTCCAGAACTCCATTATTATCCTTTCTCAAAGATGAATAAGTATTCATGCGCTAATAAAAGAAAATTATACTTTATGCTGTTCGTTTTCCAATATCCGGTCGCCCTGCAATTATGTTGTTCTTTCATGATAATTTCTTTAAGTTTGAAACCGGCCTCTTCAAATATTTGCATTGTCTTAAAGCTTAGTGGAATTACATGGCCTTTTTGTCGCGTATCGCCCATCAGAATTGCACAGAATTTGCCGAACTTTAATACGCGGTAGCTTTCTGATGCCACGCTTTTCATTTGTTCTAGATAATCATTAACTTTAAAGTTTGATAAATCCTGTGGAATATCTTGGCCCTCGCTGTAATGGATAATATCCGCATATGGTGGATGCGTGCATATCAGATCAATACTTTCGTCCGGAATCGGTTTCAGGCTGCGCGCATCACATTTTGACACCTTGACTATACCGTCTGCGCCCTCGTGCTTAAATTTTACTTTTTCGCGACATCTTTTAAGTGCGACCGGGTTAATGTCCATTCCAATGATGTTGCGGTTCAGTAGTTTTGCCTCTACTAATGTAGTACCGCCACCGGCAAATTGGTCCAATACCCAGTCTCCCTCTTTTGAATAGCGGAGCAGGATATTTCTTGGAATATATGGCGACCAGTTTCCGCGCCATTTTGCATCGTGGGTAGCCCAGTTACCACGATTGGGAAAACTCCAGACACTAGTCATTTCCAACTCAAAATCGTCTGGCTCCCATTTCTTTATTTCTTTCTTTTTATCGGGCATAAATATTCTATTCTCCCTCAGTCTCTGGAACTGGCAAGCCAAGTCTTGTTAGTGGAATATATTCAAAATAATAATCGCAATCCACGCTTTGGATGTAGTCCAGAACGTCTTTGTATTTTGGATCCCTGAACCAATTATCGAGAAGATAAATATATTCAACATCGATGTTCGCTTTGGACATAAGCTTTTGATATTGTTTTTTCTTAAAGTCGCAGGTTTGAAGTTTTTCATCTACTGAGCCAGCGACTTCCTGGTGTTTACATTCGATGATAAACAAAATATTATTCAAAATTACATAAATACTATCATCCGGTAAGAGTTGCTTTGAAATGTATTGCTTCCAATCAATCCCAAGTTCTTTGAGAAATACATTATAAAATTTGTGCTTTTTAAACACTCTTGCAACCAATTCGTCGTTATAGAAAATTTCTTCCTCATTTTCTACACGATAACCATCCTGCCTCGACAGAAACGTTGCTAAATCGGTTTTACCCTCAAAAATTAAACCCGTTCTTGTATTGCCACCATATATACCGCCCTTTTTCATTTTTTCTTCTCCTTTCTTAGAAGTTTGATATTAATAATTCGTTAATTTTTCCGCGTTTATCACTATTTCGATTTATCATGCGCGTTGCGGAGACGCGTTTGATATTCTGTTTTGCGTATGCGTCATCAAAGAAATCATCGTCTTTGTTGGCATTCTTTGGATCTGAATTGCTCGCGACTATCTTGGCACCTTTCTGGTCAAGTTCTTGAACGAATTTTGCAAGCTCCAACTGGTTTTTGTCGTCAAACATGCCCTCTGTATATGACGTAAAGTTAGCAGTTGGCGTCAGTGGGCGATATGGTGGATCGAAGTATACGAAAGTCTTGCCGTCTATGAAGCCACCGGCCTCTTTGTAGTCACCACACACTATCTTCACGTTTTGTAACTTCTTTGATACGGCTTTCAAGTTTTCCTCATTACAAATCAGAGGTTTTTTATACGCGCCCATCGGAACGTTGTATTCACCCTTGCGATTAACACGGTATAAGCCGTTGAAACAAGTCTTATTCAGAAAAATCATCAATGCGGCTAATTCCACCCCCGATTCCTTATTATTTTTTAACTCGTTAAAACGCGCACGTTTCGCGAGATATGCTTCTTTGCGGTCATTATTGTCCAATACTAAGTAATCGCCCTCTAATTGCCTCAAAACGTCCAATAAGGCGTTAATATTGTCACGGATAACTAGGTAAGTATTAATTAATTCAGCATTTATATCACTGATATACACTTCTTGGAGTTTATATTTATTCAAAATATCAAAGAGTACGGCCCCACCGCCGACGAATGGCTCCGCATATTTTGTAATATTTGTGTCATTTGCGAAAGGATAGTATTGCTCAATTTCTTTAAGGAGTTGCCCTTTTCCGCCAGCCCATTTCAAAAATGGTTTAGCTTCATTTTTCGATGATACCATCGTTTTAGTTCTTGCATCGACTGGCTTTGTTGCGTTATATGGAATTATCCATGCGTTCCCGACAAACATAGCTCCGAGTATGCGTCCTTCAGAGCATAAAGTAGCCACTCTTCTTTGAGAGATACCCCATTTTGTAGCAGTTTCTTTTGCTGAAATATAATTCATTTTACCTCACTTTTGTTCTAATAATATTTTATTCCAGAACTAGAACAAAAGCAAGATCTATTATTGTGCTGCTACATCAATCATGCGCTTCAGTTCGTCTTGGCAATTGATGTCTTTGCACATTTCATACAATTGAGCCAAACCAGCTTGCGCGTATTGTTCGAAATTTTTTACTACAGCTGTTTTGTCTCTAAGCTTTTTCAAATCCTTGTCTTTGTCGACAGAATAATACAGCATACACATGAACCATTTCGATTCTTCCGTAATGAGATTTTTGTTAGTAACATCCGTTTCTCTTTGGTACTCTCGTATCGGCTTTATATTATGCTTTAATGCCAACGCCGCCGAAATCATATAAATTCCAATATCTGACGATTTATATAACGGACTAGTGCTAATTGCTTCTATATCATGGACAATATTTTGCGATTCTTTTTCTGCCCGAATTGCGACCCAATCTGTTGATTCCATTAGTTAGTCCTTTCTTTAGTTATGAAAGTTGTATCGATTCCTTTTGAATTATCCCTGGCTAAAGCGTATTTTCTATCTTTTGGTATTGTGTCCAAAAATGTCGTTATTTCAGGCTTATTTAATGTCATAATGAACACTTGTTTGTCCGACGATAATGCCTGCAAATTTTCTAGGACCTTTGGAACTACTGATGTATCTAATTCTTCTGTAGGGCTGTCTATAAAGAATGGAAAATCAAAGTTCTTTAGTTTCTTGGATAGCGCATTGATAAGGGAAATGCCAAGCATCTTTTTCTCGCCATTCGACAAGTCTTGCAGTAGTGTCAATTCGCTATTAGTCTTTTGTATGGTTAATGAGTAATTATCGGATAAGGTAACTTTTGCGACCTCTTCTTTCCAGTGTAACTTCTTATAAGTGTCGGTCGTGCCACGTTCAATTTTTTCTTTCGTATTTGTCAGAATTTGATTCTGTACAACATCCATAGTACGGCTAATGGACGTCAGCTTTAATATCTTTGCATGGATTATTTTATTTTCTCTTGAATTATCCATCAACGATGACAATTCTTTGTCGATTTCTTCATTTTCTGAAATACAATTATCTCTATCTCTTTTCTTGATAGCGATATCGCCATCTATTTTAGATAGGGCACCCTGAATATTACCAAGTTCATCCCTAGGGTTGTTCTTAATTAATTCAGCATATTCTGGAGTCTTCTGTATTTCATCCATAACAACCTTTAAGCGCGTATCTTTTTTCTCACGCTCTCTCACGAACCCTTCGAGTTCTTTTTCAAAGGTCGTTAGATCTTTTTCTATATTCTTGAAACTGCGTATCTTTTGAGCACAACCAAAATTATGCTCTTGGAGATAACTCAATTCGTCAATTTGCTCATTATCTTTCAATAATTCATTAATGACGGACTCGGAGTTGGAATCTAATTCTCTATGACAAATACAAGTGTGCGTTTTGAGGATATCTTCGAGTGTAGTTGTAGATATCGCAGGCGGGACTTCACCTCTTTTTACGGCTGCATTAATAGCTTCGAGATATTCGGACATTTGGTCTTTTACGATAGCGAAGGAAACATTCTTTTGGATTAATTCGTTTATCTGCTTCTGTTTTTCTTCCTCTCGTTTAATACTGGTCTTTATATCTCTTATAAGCTCATCGCGCTCGTCTACTATTTTCTTAATGGCTATATGTTTAGAGAGCTGGTTTAATAGTTCCGTTTGTTTCTGCTCAATAGAACCGCGCTCTTTGTCTAACTCTTCTATTTGAGTCTTTAGCGATTTTATATTTTCTTCGTTTTCAGACATCTTTTGCTCGAGCATCAACTTCTTTTCTTGGTCGTTAGTGCGAGCACGACGTTGCTTTTCATAAACCTTAATTACTTTTTCCACGTCATCTTTAGCACGCTTGAGTATATCAATATTCGATACTTTATATACTTGGTTTTTTAATTTCTCGCTATAATCGCCATCAAATAAATTTTTGATAACCTCACCATCAAATATGAACAAATTACTCAATTCGAAAGGTAATAATTGTTCTATGGTTATCTCTGGGTTCTCTTGCGGTATTAAATCATGGTCTTTTATTTCGAAGACACTGAAGTTGCTTTGATTTTTTAGGTATGGGTTTAATACTAGGTTTACAGTTGAATCTCGCGAAATGAGATATTTTTTTCCAGCTATCGTTGCAACTATTTTAACTTCAACTTCTTTCTCTCCGTCGCGCCGTGCATCCAGGTTTACAATATTTGTAACGGTGGATGTTTTATCAGAATCAGAGCGAAAAGGTATTCTGCCATATAAACACCAACAGATAGCATTCATGAAATTAGATTTACCAATTCCGTTTTTACCAACAAAGAAATAGCTGCCAGTGTTTTTATCGAAGCTTAATTCAACATTGCGGTATTGCCTAAAATTTTTTATTTCAATTCTATCAATCGAAATCATAATATAAACACCTCCTCCTGGCCATCATCCACATTGTACTCTAGACTATCGATTTTCCCGATTATATATTGTTGCACAATCGACGAACTGACGCCTCCAAGGTTACTTTGTATCTCGCAATTTAGTATGTCTTTGACGATATCTTTATTGGCCGAGTCGATTTTATCCAAAATGGTATCTATTTCCGGATTGATGCTACTCATTATCCTCCTTAATTAGTATTTTAAGCGCGTCAGGATATGCCTCTTCGACTTCATTGGCATTGTCAGAGTGGTCCATAAAGAACTTCACTCTTCTTCCTTCGTTTTGAATCATATATCTATATCTCTCGATCTTTTCCATAGGTGGTAGAGCTACAAAATCATAGACTGTCGCCTTGTCTTTAACGAAGCCTGTTTCCTCGCTCTTGTATGTCCTCAATATTCTTCCTAACCTCTGAATATACTCTCTCTGGTCAGTGTTGCTAGCAATAAGAATAGCCGTTCTAGCAGCAGGAATATTTACGCCTTCATCGAGACATTTTCTAGCCACCAAACAGTCGATTTTGCCATCCGCAAAATTCTTAAGCCTTGCACGTCTGTCCTGAAGCGATTCCTCGAACGTTATTTTACTTGAATAGATACAATTATTCTCTAGTATAGCTTGAACGCCATTTATTTGCTCTTTGTTGTCGCAATATATGAGAAGATATTTAAATTGACCAGCATCTTTTAGGTGACCAAGTAGTTCTGGCAGTCTTCTCGATTTATCTTCTGCATTTTTAATAATCATAGCCCTCTTATTAAGAAGAGCAGTAATCAACTCAGAGTTCTTGTCGGAATCGTCGGCGTCAAGCTGATAGGAAATTTGTTGAGACAGCTTCTCATACTCTTGCATTTCGTCATCGTTAAGATGGATAAATAGTGGATAATAATTATATCGTACCAAATCTTTTCCAATAGCCTCCTCTAGCGGATATCTATAGATTATCCCGCCAAAAAGATTAATCATCTGGTTAGTTTTACTTTCAGGATCGTCGTTGTCAATATATTCATTTTTTGGCGTAGCACTTAATCCGAGCTTGTATTTAAAGAATTTAAGACCATCAAGTATCTTTTCCGTTCTCGCATTGTGAAACTTCGTCTGCTACAAGACAAGTGGTCAAATCAGGATACGACGACATAATCTTTTTATAGTCTTCGCCAGAAAAACTTGCATAAGTTGTCATGACGATCGCTATATCGTCAGTATAGTTCTTGGCGTAGCTACGCACTATTCTTGGGAGTTTTTCTCTCCAGTCTGGATAGTCGCTATTTACTGTTATAATCCTTGCTTGAGGGAATATCTTAACTATGTCATCTCTCCATTGCTCAACCAAATGTTTCAATGGTGCCGCAATTGTGATGAATTTACACCCTGTTTCTTTTATCATTTTGTCTAGCGCAAATAAAGCGGTCCATGTTTTGCCAGTACCGGTAGCCATTTCAAAAATACCATTATAGGAGCTTTGCACCCAGGCATTAACAGCCTGTTTTTGGTACTCTCGAATGGTTACACCCGGCCCTTCGTCGCCGCCATCAGGCCCATCTCCACCTTGTCCGCTTGGCTTTCTTGGTGGGTAAGCCTTAATTATGCCCTGCTTGATTGCCTGGGATACCGGAATAGTGATAGTATCATCATTATCGCTGTTCCACAATTGTTCAAATTCTTCTTCGTCAGCCGTAAGAAACACATTTTCAACTTCATTCCAACTTCTAAATACTTTGAATTGTTCTATATTTCGGGTCCATCCATATTCCGTCTCGTTATTTGACCCACTAAATGAAATCTTGTTTCCGTAGCAATCGGTTATAATGCCTACTTTTTCATGCAGAATAGCATTATCTTCTTTTACACAAGCTACTCTCATTTCCAATTGATTATTAGACAGTAGATATGAGAAAATTGACAGATAATTACGCTCCAATTCACTGGAAGACTGTAATATTTGCTTAAATAGAATATCGTCGATTAGTTGTGGATTCTTAGACTCTTTAATGAGTTTTATTGTTCCTTCGTCTAACTCAACGCTTGTAAGTAATCTAATTTTTCCACCAGTATACAAAAACTTAGAAAAACCTCGAGAAGCCATTGCTAATACGCGAGGAGAAAAGAATCCGGTAACCCTATCATAGTTTGTCGCTACGCCTAATACGGGATTATAAAATTCTTCCAGCAAGTCATAATTCTTGCTCGAATAGACCGGCCGCAACTGTAGGGTTTTTAGATTCATCTTAGTTCAATTATAACATTTTTCGTGTATTTTTTAAGTGGTCATGTAATTTCACAAGTTTTCAGTGTTTTGTGTCAAGAAAAAATCTCACCACTGTTTCTTGCACAACAACTTTCAAAACCCGATTGTAGTCAAGTGGATATTATCTATTGACTAATTACCAGAATGTTTTATTAGAATCGTGGCCATAATGTATGATGTCTTCCGGCTCCGCCCAAAGCGAAAGCTTTCCGACTTTCCATTTGCCGATAAAGGACATCTGTATTATTGCGTCGTTTACGTCACGGTTATTTAGCGTATGTTGAATATATGCAAGCGAGAAATGATACCAAGTGTCGTCTTCGCTGTCTAACCGCGCAAAAACGCGCGTCAAAGCGCTGTGCTAATGTTTCTAGGGAATAGGTCTTTAATTCGTGGATCGCGTCACGAACCGGAGAATCAATAAGCTCCATACGCTCGAACTTGTCATATTCGCGCGAATTAAACTTACCTTTATGTTCGAGCATAAATCTTTCTAACTCTCGAGCGGTAACCGGTATAGGTCTGCCTGGTTTGGTCTTTTTAAAGTATTTCTTCTTTGTCTCCACTATCGTCATACCTATTTGATATATTTAATGCCAACTATTGCTTCTTTATTTGTCGGGTACACTACCTCGTTTTCATTTTCTTGTTGTACTAGGTTAAAATATTCTAGATTTATTCCATAATCTTTTGTTATATTTGCAGTAAGCAATGTTTTTACGCCGCAAAGCTTCGTGTTCATATATGGCGTTAATTCCTCTTTCGTGCTCCACGAGACGTATATGTTGTCATAACTTGGTTCGATTGGTTTTCTTATTTTTTTACATGGGTTGCCGTTTCCTAAGTATCTGTAAATTGTGCCTCTGTATAATAAAGAATTAGCGAAAAATAATTCTTTTTCTGTAGCTTCTAGCGAACCCTCTCGTATCGCAATAAGTAATCGCATTAACTCAGTGTAGAACTCTTGAAAGACTTCCTGAATCTGTTTTTGTTTCCGTATTCCTATATAAGTATGTCCAGCCCATAATTCTACGGCTCTTCCAATATGGTCTTCGGTTAATTTGTCAAAGGACTCACTTGTACTTATATCTCCTGAGATTCTTTTTAAGAAATAGAATCGAATAGCTTCTGTTGCTAGCTTAACATTTTCAATAATATTATTCTCATCTAACATATTATCTCTCTAATTATATCATTGACATTGTAAGCTCTCAAGAGAGCTTTTACATTGATATTGGCAACTCTACCGTTCGTCCGGGTTGCTAATGCTTTGGGTTGTATTCATTAGTTCTACTGATGCCGGGGATATAGTTTGTAGGGTATAAAACAGTGATAATTCCCCTTACGCGATAGAAGTCCTCTACATGGATATTCCAGTTCGGCTCCATGATGTTCGCTCCGCCAGAGCCCAAATGTGACTTTTTTTCTTAGAGCATCCTCAAACGAATACCAACAACTCCATATTGAGCTTGTTTTTCTGGAGTATAAAATTCACTGAGCACGTTCAATAATTCTTCCTTAGTCATAGAAGCATCGGCAAGAATAGAAATATCAAAGTCTTCAAATAAATCCTTAAAAGAATTGTAGCGAAGAAGACCAATAACTTCAGCTTTCAATTTATCATTTTCAGACTTAGAGAATTCAACGATATCTCCAAGTTCTATCTGACTTCGTTTTTCATCATAGAGGCGGAGTTCAATACGCTTCGTTCCGTCTTTCATAAAGTCGAAGTACTTTGGTTGCAAGTTCATTTCGTGTGTTTTCATGGCTATATTATAACTAATAGTTTAATCCTTCAGTTTGTTTTCTTTATACCATTCAGCGAATTGCTCAATAGCATTGCCCCAGAATTTAGCTTCGTTGTCGTAATCTTCTTCTTGAAGCTCGGAAAGCGTCTTGGTTTCTCCATCTGGAATGTAGAAAAATGAATGCCAACGTCCAAGTTTACCATGTGGCTCCATGGCGATTGTGCCGGTTCCGCCACCACTAAAAACGATCGGCTCTTCGCCGGGTTCGCAATAAGCAAAGCAGTGCTCGATTCTGGCTTTGCGATTTTTTTCGCCCTTGAACATTTTAAGGAACTTCTCTACGCCGATTTGTTTGTCAAAATAATGATTGTATGGCCCAGGCAGACCGCCGAGCGCATCAATATAAAGACCGGTGTCAGATTTTAAAACAGGACATTTTAATTTTTCAGCAGCGTATTTTGCGCTTGCGGAGGCAACTTCAGCACAAGTTTCAGCTTGAATCTCAACTATTTCAAAATCTGGTTTTACGATTTCTATACCAAAACCATATTTTTCGTTAAAGAAATGATTAGCTTCGTTAACTTTATGCGGATTCGTGGTTAAATAAATTAATTTCTGCATGTATCCTCCTTCATGTAATAAAATTATATCATTTACTTTCAAGAATATATTTTTTCATATCAGAAAGATCGCTCCTAATCTTCTCCGTGATGATATATATTTGATCGTGGTAGGCGAAACAGTGTTCGATTCTGGCTTTGCGATTTTTTTGGATAAAAAAGACCCCTCCGAAGAGGGGTAAGGGTGGTGGTGAAAAATTGGGAAAATCCTTTGCTAAATAGTAATTGAGCCGTCAGGATTAAGCTCGTATGCTATTTCGCCTTCCGACGACACAGTAACGGGCTTTTTAACAATATCGATAGTATAGCCGGTCGAGATTAAACTCGACATCAGTTCAATGATAAGAACTGCCTCATCTTCTTCTGACATTCCCCTTTCGAGGAGCTGCTCGACAAGTAATATTTTCGTATTGTCGGGCAGGCTTTTAAGAATTTTTGTATCAATACACATATTGACACCTCCTCTAAAATAAGTATCTAGAATTTTGCAGAAATTCCGCATCCGGCAATAAGATCTGCCATTTTTTCTCTAAACGTGCAAGAAAATCGCTAGTTTTCTAGACCTGTTTTAATTATAGCACATTTTCTCATTTTTTGCAATAGGGCGGAGAGGCTCAGCAAGAGAACAAAAATCCCAGAGTAATTCTGGGATAAAAAAGTCTTTTTCGATTTTGTCAGTCAATTATTCCGAATACATGTACGCAGTAGATCGGACATATATCGCTTAAAAAGTTTTTCATGTACGAGGAAGCAATGCCTCCGAGTCACAATCGAATAATAAAGCTGGTCGTTTGTAGGAGAGTACTTATGAATTTGCTTGACACGATAGGCTTTTTTGCCAATTTCGAAATCGATGTTGTATTTGGAGATATCAAGCTGAATTTCGTTGAAGTTAGATTGAAAATTTGCGCAGCGCGCGACGACCTTTCGCTTTTCATCTTTTGCCATATCACTTGAAAAAACTAGTTCAAAATTATCTTGAATCAAAATTTGTTTCATAATGACCACCTCGGTATTTTTTATTCTGAAAAAATTGAAGAAGACTTTTTAAATGTACAAGTTGCCTTTTTTACAGGGCAACCCATAGATAATAACACTTTAAATTCTTTTTACAAGCAAAAAGCCCCCTTTTGTCTATTTTCGGGGGCCTAATGAGGGTCGGAGCTCAAAATTGATTTAAAGAATCAAACTCAGAACAGACCGAGGAGTCAAGCGGGGCTTAGAAATTATTTCTTAATAATCTCGTCGATGATGCCGTATTTTTTGGCTTCTTCGGCAGACATCCAGTTGTCACGATCCATGTCTTTTTCAACTTTAGCGAGGCTTTGGCCGGTGTTGGCGGCGAAGATTTCGGCTAGGCGCTTCTTGAGGAAGATTCCCTCTTTGAGCATGATTTCCTGGTCGGTGATTTTACCTTCGGTGCCAGAAGATGGCTGGTGAATCATCACGCGGGCGTTTTCGAGGCAATAGCGCTTGCCTTTAGCGCCAGATGAGAGCAGCATGGCGCCCATTGAGGCTTGGAGACCGATACCGATTGTTTCGACTTCGGGCTCAATGTAATTCATCGTATCAATAATGGCGAGGCCATCATAGACTGAGCCGCCCGGGGAGTTGATGTAAAGTTTGATTGGTTTTTTAGGGTCTTCGTGAGCGAGATAAAGCAGCTGGGCCACTACTAGGTTGGCAGTGTGCGAGTTTACATCTTCGCCCAAGAAAATAATGCGATCGTTTAGGAGGCGCGAATAGATATCGTAGGCGCGTTCGCCACGATTGGTCTCTTCGATCACGGTTGGGACTAATGCATCTTTCATTGGTCGTTCCTTTCTATATTATCTATCTTTTCGTTGAAGTAATTATTCTTTAAAACGTTTTCGTTATACTCCTCGATATTGGAGTTGTAGCGGTTAATCAAATCATTAATATATACGCGCTGGTCGTTGATGGAATTTTGCCAAGCGGTGAGCTCGCTGCGCTGAGTGTTGAACGAGTACGAGTCGAAGCAATCGGCGCGAGCGGCACAGTCGTTAAATTCGGCAATTTTGGCGTTGAGCGCGGCGGTTTGTTCATTATATTTGGCGGATTTGGCCTCGATTTCGACCTTGAGGGTAGAAATTTGAGCGGAGAGCGATTCTAATCTGGCGGTGATTTCTTGGAAGGTTGATTGGTAGGACTCGTAATATTCGACAAGTGACTGGCGATCTATGAAATAGCGCGCATAGACTTCTTCGAGCGATGATGGGATTTCGCGAAACTCGCTGCCAATGCGGGCAAATAATTCATCAAACTTGGATTCTTCCGGATAATCATCGACGATGCGTAGTTCTTCGTGATGAGCGTCGTAAAACTCGTTGATGGCGTCCTCGAGGTGATGCTTTTCGTCCGCGTCGAGACGTTGCCAGATGGCATGCAAATACTCATGCATAGTTGTAGATTCAATAATGCCGGCCAACTCCGGAACATCAATATTGCGGACATAGATGACGCCGGCATTATAGCAGCCTAAGACTGGAGCGTTTGCTTCGTCGACGCAATGCGCAAGGAAATCATCGCTGTCTTCGATGACGGGATGTGCGGCTCGGTAGATGATTTGGCCAGGATAGGTCAAATTGAGCGTTTCGGACATCTTGGCAACTTCTTCGCTTGGATTATAGGACATACCGAGGGCGAGGTCACGCAAGGTATTAAAATTAGTGGCCACGAGAAAGGCGATGCCGAGGGTCACGGCTAGGATTACGCCACAAAAGAATACTTCGTTTTTATTACTTTTCTTCATGTTCTATTGATAATTTTAAATGATTTTTAACTAGCTTAACAGTCGCAATTTCGCCTTTTTTGATTTCGCCATTAATAATCGCTTCGGAGAGGAGAGATTCAACTTCGTCCTCAATGGTGCGGCGAAGTGGGCGTGCGCCGTTTTGTGGGTCGTAGCCTTTATTGATTAGGTACGTCTTCGCTTCTTTTTCGATGCGGATACTCATACCTTTAACAGCGAGGCGCTTTTTGAGATCATCGATGAGATTGTCGAAGATTTTTTCGACATCTTTCTTGGTAAGCGCATGAAAGACTAGGACTGAATCGAGGCGGTTAATGAGCTCAGGGCGCATCGCTTTTTTGAGGGCGCGCATTGCGTAGGATTTATTTTCTTCATATTCCTCAGCGAGAGCTTTTTTATCTTTGGCGGTCTTAGCCGTAAAGCCGAGCTCGGATTCGTGGAACATGTCGGCGGAGCCAAGATTGCTCGTTAGGATGACAATAGTATTATTAAACTTAATTTTATTCCCTTGCGCGTCGGTCAAAATACCATCTTCGAGAATTTGGAGGAGCATATTGAAGACGTCTGGGTGAGCTTTTTCAATTTCATCGAACAATACCACGGAGTATGGCTTGCGGCGAACAGCTTCGGTGAGCTTGCCACCATCATCGTAGCCGACATAGCCAGCTGGCGCACCGACGAGGCGGGAGACGTTGTGTTTTTCACCGAATTCGGACATATCGATTTTAATAAGAGCGTTTTCGCCGCCAAAAACTTCGCGCGCGATGACTTTGGCAAGCTCAGTTTTACCAACGCCGGTTGGACCCATAAAGATAAAGGAACCAATCGGGCGCTTAGAATCGGCAATGCCGGAGCGGCCGCGGCGGATGGCTTTGGCGATTTTTTCGATTGCTTCGTCTTGACCAATGATGGATTCTTCGAGGTGCTCCTCGAGGTTCATGAGAAGCTTCATTTCGGAGCCGTGGACTTTGGAGACCGGAATGCCGGTTTTGAGCGAGATGGCGGTTGCAAGGTTTTCTTCGGTCAAGGTTGGGGTTTCGTGTTTTTTGACGCCGGACTTTTCGAGTTTTTTGATTTCCTGCTCGACTTTGATGGCTTCAGTTTTGAGATTGGCGGCTTTTTCATAATCTTCATTTTCGGCCGCTTCGGCTATTTTTTCTTCAAGGGTAGCTTTTTCGATTTTGAGCTTTTTATACTGGCCGCCGCCACGTTTGTCAGCGGCAACTTTAGCAATGGCACTCGCCTCATCGATTACGTCGATGACTTTATCTGGCATAAAACGATCATTGATATAGCGGCCAGACATCGTAATGGCGGTTTCGAGAATTTTGTCAGGAATAATAACGCCGTGATGTTTTTCGTAATGACCTTTAACGCCTTTTAAGATGCGCAACGCAACGGCCGGGCTAGGCTCTTCCACGATAACAGTTTGAAAGCGGCGCGCTAAGGCTTTGTCTTTTTCGATAGTCTTGCGATATTCATCAAGAGTAGTGGCGCCAATCAAATTAATCGAGTTGCGCGCAAGGGCCGGTTTTAAGATGTTTGCAGCATCCATGGAGCCCTCCGATGAGCCAGCACCACAAAGCAAATGGATTTCATCAATAAAGAGAACGATGGAATCGTCACTCGTGGCCTCATCAATAATCCCCTTAATGCGTTCCTCAAATTCACCACGGAATTTAGTTCCAGCTACAACCGAGCTAAGGTCGACTTGATAAATGTGCTTGCCGATTAGTGAGCCAGGGACTTCGTTTTTGACGATTTTGGTAGCTAGACCTTCGACGATGGCGGTTTTACCGACGCCAGCTTCGCCGATGAGAACTGGGTTTGACTTCGTGCGACGCGAAAGCACGGTGACTACGCGCTCAATTTCACTCTCACGACCGATGACGGTATCAAGTTTACCGGCACGCGCTTCCTCGGTGAGATCTTTGCCATAACGACCCAAGAACTTGAGTGGAGCTTTGCGGAGATATTTTTCTTTTTCTTTTTTAACTTTTTCGTCGGCGGTTTGTTTGGCAACAAGTGCTTCGATGTCGTCGAGAATTTTTTCGTTATCAACTTTAAGTTCGTGAAGAATTAGTGAAGCGCGTGAATTTGGTTGAGAAAGCAGCGCGTAAAGAACGTGCTCCGTACCAATAACAGAGAGACCTTGCTCCTTAGTGTAATTTCGAGCCATACGCAAGGTTAGGATGACGGCTTCCGAAAGCGACATCATCGCCATGTCGGCGCCAGGCACATCGACCGCTGGTTTATTGATAGTTTTTTCGATTTCTTCAAGCGTAGCGCCCTCGTCGCGAATCATTTTGGCACCAGTTGAGGTATCAATTGCTAAAATCCCCATCAAGAGATGTTCTGTGCCCATGTAACCATTATTGTATCGTTTACTGTAAAAATCGGCCTTCTGAAGCGCGAAACGTGCATCCTCGGAAAGACAGTTCATTATTTCACTAAATTCTTCTTGCATATCTTCAGTATAGCAAATTGGCACTCTAAATGCAAGAGTGCTAATTTTACTTTTTCCCTTGTTTTTATTTGATTTCGTGATAGAATAGATATATACAGAATTTGACCGGCCTGAAGAAGGACGGTATTTTTAATTTAAGGAAAGGAAGAAATGGAAAACCTAGATCTCAAGCAGATGGCAGCTCTCGTTGACATTATTGCCGAAGAAAAAAATTTACCAAAAGAAACCGTTCTCGATGTGATTGAGCAGGCTATCGCCGCCGCTTGGCGCAAAGACAATGGCGATCGCGATATGAATGTGCGCGCTTCTCTCAATACTACTACGGGTGAAGCCGATGTATTCGTAATGCGCGAAGTCATCGAAGATGAAGTTGCTTACAATCCAGCAATCGAAATCCCTCTAGCTGAAGCCGGCAAAGGCAAGAAGCTTGGCGACATCGTCGAAGAGAAATTTGAAGTTAAGTCATTTGGCCGCGTCGCTGCTATGACCGCAAAACAAGTTGTTATTCAACGTCTCCGCGAAGCTGAACACGAAGCCGTTTTGACTATGTATGAAGATAAAATTGGCACCATCGTTAACGGCACTATTACTCGCGTTGAACCAAAATTGGTTCGTATCGACCTCGGTCGTGCCTCTGGCATTATGCCTCGCTCCGAGCAAATCGATGGTGAATATTACACCGTAGGTGCTCGTATCAAGGTCTACATCAAGGGTGTCGAACGTGATGATGCAAAGGCCCAATTGATTCTCTCTCGCGGTTGTGCAGAATTTGTCGAATACCTATTCCGCCAGGAAGTCCCAGAAATCGACAATGGTACCGTCGAAATTAAAGGTATCGCTCGCGAAGCTGGTCGCCGCACCAAGATTGCAGTCATGTCGACTGTTCCTGGCGTCGATCCAGTCGGTACATTCGTTGGTGGTCGCGGCGTACGCGTCCAAGCTGTCATGAATGAAATTGGCGAACGTGAAAAAATTGATATTATCAACTGGAGCGACAATGCCTCCGAATATATTCGCGAAGCTCTTTCCCCAGCCGAGGTCGCTAAAGTTACGATCGAGGGCAAGAAAGCCAAAGTTTCAGTTACTGAAGACCAACAATCAATCGCTATTGGTAAGCAAGGTCAAAATGTCCGTCTTGCCTCTAAATTGACCGGTTTCGACATCGATATCGAGCTTTCAAAGGCTGCACCAAAGAAGAAAAAGACCAACGTCGAAGATTCTCTCTTGTCTGCCCTTGAAGACAACGACGAATAATTATTCCTGCAAAATAACCCCCTTTTATACGGGGGTTATTTTTTTATTTTGATTCGATGGGCGGAGCTTATTGGCTTCGCCTTTTGAATTGGCTTTGCCTTTTAATCTGGGCCCGAGTTTTAGTCTTTTTTCTTGGAGAAAAGTTTCCTCAAGTGGTTGGCGTTTTCAAGGTGATTGTTAATATTAAAGAGGGCGCTACCAACTTCGGTGCTACGAAGCGCTTCTTTGCTTTTTTCGTAGGCTTCGTGACGAAGTGGTTGGGTGGCAGAATCTACGACGTATTCGAGGTCTTCGGCAGCTTCACGGGCGTAATATTCAGCGTCGGATTCGACGTTTGGATCATCTTGGACAGGTTGCAACTTACATTTGCAGGTTGTGGCAACTTTAGTGAATAGATTGATATATTCAGTATTTAATTCTGAGGTAGCGAATTTTGATTCAAAATCCGCACCGTCTTTACAATTCTTGCCAAAGTCTTCGATGCGACTAAAAAGTTCGTCGATTTCTTTTTTTGCTTCAGGGGTTAATTCGTAGGCGGATGCGAAGGCATCTTTGCGGCCTTTGATTGATTGTTCGATATTCATGCTCTTATTATATCTTAAAGGTGGAAAATTTAAAGAATGGAAACAAAAAACCACCTTTCGGTGGTTTCCTGTATAATTTGGCACCTTGCTAGTTTCCCGCTATTGCAGTATAATCGCCGCTACTGGCCTTGACTTCTGTGTTCGGAATGGGAACAGGTATTTCACCAGCGCTATGGGCACCAAATTGCAACAAAATTCGTCATTTTGATGCTATTGATGTCCATGTATAAGTGCAGATTTTAAAATGACGCTTCGATATCGATCTAAAAGATCGAACATCGATTGCTAGCTAAGTCTACCAAATTATCATCAAAATGGCAAGCATTAGAATGATAATTTGGAACATAAAAAGGCAATGGACCTATTAGTACGCTTCGGCTCCACACGTTACCGTGCCTCCACCTTGCGCCTATCAACCAGATAATCTTTCTGGAGTCTCCTAGGGAATTCTAATCTTGGAGTGGGCTTCGCGCTTAATATGCTTTCAGCGCTTATCTCTTCCGAACATAGCTACTCGGCAATGCAGCAGGTGGCCACAACCGATACACTAGAGGTTCGTCCACCCTGGTCCTCTCGTACTAGGGGCAGATCTCCTCAAAATTCCTAACGATCATGCCGGATATAAACCGAACTGTCTCACGACGTTCTGAACCCAGCTCGCG
>JAZUJS010000056.1:0-1548 GCA_045642865.1 Candidatus Nanosyncoccus sp. | reverse complement strand
CGGAATATGTAGTAGAGGCTGGTGCGTTCCATGCCGAGCTGCTTGGCAAGCCAGGTAACGCTGCGGCCTTGCTGCTTCAGTTCGGTTTGTATGCGCTTGCCGATTTGCAGGTCGTTGATGGCCAAATTCAGGCGCTTGTCTTTGTCAAGCTGCTGAATGGATTGGCTTTCCTGCGCGGGCGCAATGTCGGGAAGGGTGAAATATGCTTCTTGTGTGAAGAAAGATAGGGTAGAGGTGGTTTTTGAAATGTCTTGTTCCATTTTTATGTCTTGCTTATTGTGTTTCATCTCGGAAATCCGCCGGGGAAGCGTCATTTCTCACACATGTTTTTATGGATGAAACAACAAGGCATAAAAAATACGTGGAGAGACTTTTGCTTTGTCTCGTCTTCGTCGCAATAAGCAACATGATACATTTTGCTGAACACAGCCCACGTATAAAAACAACGTGAGCACTTCACTTTGATCTCCTTGCTGCATTATGAAAATTTGGCGATTTCTACGAAACAAGAAATAAAGCTTAACGCTATGTCGTCGTATGTCTTTTGATGTTATTTAACCGTGCCAGTCCATCGGCACATATCAATTCATAGTTTATATTTTTAGTTCAATAATATGTATTTATAAAATCGTGCAAAAATAGTATAAATTATTTAAACATGAATCAAAAAATAAAAAAAATTCTTGATGGCAGTGAGAATATGTTGTATGTAAACTGTTTATTGTTTTAATTGATAATACATTTATTATGGCATTTATATACTTTTGGGCCCAAACAAAGATTCCCGCCCTTGCGGTCGGGAAGGGAGACTGTGGGAGCAGTTAAAAGGCGGCGGCAGGTGAGGTTCACGCTAAGCGCAATGACGGGTCTCCGCCGCTATTCTACTATCCCCCTATGCAATCCATTGAATACGTTGAAATGAATATTGACTACGTCGAATCTAAAAGATTTCACCGACACGAAGTGAGGTAATCTTTGATTTCGCTAAATTCGCCAAATTCGCGGTCAAAAAAAACATCGTGGTTACAAATCGGATTGCTGTGTCCTTGCCTACCGGACGCAAGGAAAGAACCGCGAATCGGGCGAATCAGGCGAATGTGGCCTTGCTGGCGCAAGTCCTTGCCTACCAGCAGGATGATAATCCCATACGCCCTAGACGAGTCATGGAATCCGCTTCGCGTATTCCCTATTAACTACGTTGAAATGTACATTCGGCGTAGCCAATCTTCGATTTCGCTAAATTCGCCAAATTCGCGGTCAAAAAAAACATCTTGGTTACAAATTGGATTGCTGTGTCCTTGCCTACCGGACGCAAGGAAAGAACCGCGAATCAGGCGAATGTGGCCTTGCTGACGCAAGTCCTTGCCTGACGGACGCTGACATGATGAACCACGAATTCCACGAATCTACACGAAGGGGTTTTGTCAGCAAAGCTGGTTTTTATTCGTGAGGATTAGTGAGATTCGTGGTTGGGAAAAAATTGTGACGAAAAAGACATCGCGGTTGAGAAGTTGAACCAGAATACGCAATATGTTTAGTTTTGAATCA
>JAZUJS010000055.1:0-6364 GCA_045642865.1 Candidatus Nanosyncoccus sp. | reverse complement strand
AGCGCCACCACAACCCGCTTGATGATGCTCGGGTTGATGTTGAGCTGCTTCAGCGTCTTCTTGATGGCGCTTGAGGCTGCTCCGGCATTCACAAAGTCCGCTTCGTAAACTTGGTATTCGAAATGCATGATGTTTTGTTTTTAGTTGATACTTAGTAAATTGGATTCAGGCCGGCAGCGAATAATATGCCGCATGCCTTAAACATGGAATAATCACATTCCATAAGGACCATGCCTTCGTCTTCCGCTTCCTCAATCATTTCCTCCGTGGCTTTTTTCTTGCGTACGAGCACGATGACGTCTAAGTTGCCCATTTCGCAAGTGCGTATGGTCTGCATGTTGCAAAGGCCTGTCAGAAGGATGGGATTGTGGTCGCCGATGGTGAGCACTTCGCTCATCAAATCGGATGCGAAGACGATGTCGTTTTCTTCGTCCAAACGGTCTGCGCCGCAAAGCACCTTGGCGTTCAAAAGTTCTGAAATCTCTGTGAGTTTCATTTTATCGTTGAATTGTTGATAATAAAAATCGTTAAAATGTTCGCTTGTTTAATTAGCTACAAAAATAGTTTTTTTTTCAATTGGTTTGTTGTGATAGGAAGAAAAACTCTAAAATTGCTTTGCCTATCCGATTTCTTTGTATTTTCGCTGCACAAAAGAAAAAAATGTATTAATTCACTTTAAAAATATCAAATCAATGGACAGGCATGTTTTTGTTTTTTTCTTTTTAATCTCACCGTTATTTCTTTGGGGGCAAAATACACTCAATACATTAGTTGGAGATACTATTGCTTTCACTGGTATAGAGGGAATGCGAGATTGCTTTTATGATGTTTCATCATTAGAAAAATACAACTTTTCAGACAAGAAAAGATTCGAAGCTGAAAATAATAACACCTTTTATTTTTCGGTTGAAAATTGTTGGTTGCGGGTTGATTCAATTGTTGCCCACAAAAAAGACACATTGATTGTATTTAATAGAATAAAAGACGGACAAAAATTTGTAATGAAATTTCCTCCGATAAAAAAAGTGTCAAAAACATCTTTTCTTCAAAATCATATAAAACTCTATGAGACCTGGATTACAGACGACTTTTGGGGATTAAAAAAACAAATAATCAATTATTATAGTCTATCATGTGTGAAAAAATCATATTACGATAGCCTCATTATAGAACTAACAAGAGATCCTCTGATACCTGTGATAGAAAGCTTTTATAAAGCTTTTGATAGATACGAGTTTGTTTCATATTTAGAGGGACAAGATTCAATAAAAGCTAAATTTATGGTTAATAAGACTATTGAAGTTAATCGAACGGCACATGAAATATATAAATTGTTGGTTAAGAAAAATAAATTGGAAGAAAAGATTACTGCTTTTAATAATTCCATGAAAAAATATGATATCGCTAAAATCAATGAGTATGACTCTCTGCTTTCATCTAAAATATTTTGGTTTAATTCTCAAATGTTTACAAATCCTAATCACAAAATAGAATTAGGTCCTGACGCAGTACACTATGAGCCTTTTAAATACACAATAACAGATAAATATACATTATACGAAGATTGTGAGTATAAGATAAAGGAGACCGTTAATAGATATGGTTCTAATAATTTTTTCTGTTATGAATGGCCAATTGGTACAACAAAATATCTTGGTGATATTCTTCCTAATGGAACAATGAGTTATTTAAGAGGCAAGTTGGTGGGTGTTAAAGTTTTACCAACTATTATTAGTCATAATAGACTTTTTGATTACCCTGAGTGGACTTATTCCGAAGAATATAAAAGGAGAGAGACAAGAAAGATTTTGGACCTTTGGGGAGATTATAATTATTATATAGTGATTGTGCCAGATTCCACTTTTACTTATAGTGTTGGCTCTGGATGTGAACATGTTCAGGGCAGTACTATCATTGATACTTTGTTCGTCCCATATTCCTCCGAACGGATGGATTTAATTTTTACAGATGGACAAATGGATTCTTTGGAAACTGCATATAACGAAAAACTGAAGTTGGCATGGGCAATAGAAGACGAGAGAATTGAGAAAAGATATAAAACGGCTGTAAGATTATTTGGGAAAGAAGTTGCTGACATCGTTTGTGAGGGTGAAGTTCAATTGGGATTTACAACGGAAATGTGTAGTTTTGCTTATGAAGGAGAACCCTATCATGAATCATACGAAACAATTCCAATAGGCACATTTCTTTGCCGTAATTATTATGCAAGTGGGGTTAAACTTTATTTCAAAAAGAATCGCTTGGTTCTGATTCAGTGGATTGATGATTACTAATTTTATAGTGGTTTGCAATCCCAAACGTTATTTGAGCAAAGATAATGGCAGAATACTTTAATACAACAAAGCAAAAAAGTACTTCGTAGCCAAAGAAGTTTTCAATGAAAAATTCTATGTTATGTATTAAAGGTTCGTACATGGTATATTTTGTCAGCACAAAAATAGCGAAACGAATTGTTATGTTTATATTCTCATTCATTTTTCATTGGTTGGATATGAAACTATTCAAAATTAAACTGCAAAATGAGTGAATACAAGATCCCAAGGCTTCGAATGGCTGTTGCCGAGTCTGTCGAAGCATCGCCCTATTTGCGACCTCGCTGTTTATAGTATGTAAACTAAACTTGTTCATATACTTGTCTTAATTTGGAATAGAATCCGTGAATAAAAAAGGTTTTTCCTTTTATGGCTTTTTTTTGTAATGTGCCGTTTTTTTTATACTTTTGCAAGCAAATGAAATGAGAATATATACATGCCATCATCTAAGTCTCATGCAATTTCAAATGGACTCCAATATCTGGATGAGCGGGGTTGGTCGGAACTCATCGATTCCCGATGGACGCTCGATGTGAAAGAAGAATTGGAACGGTCAGGCCTTGGGTTGATGGAAGATGAGATTGTTGAGATTTGTAACATATCTATTATGCCCGAACCAGATTGGAACACCAAAGAACGTTTGAATATGTACGATCGTTGGCCAACACAACAAGACCAAATCAGCACATCAATAAAATACAATGCTTTTTCGGATCATACGCTTCAACTGATTGATAATTATGTAAATGATATACAAAATGGAACGACAAACTTTTCTCGATACACTATTCCAGAGCATGCGGGACTCTGCAAAGCAGGTCCGGCTCTTATTGGGGCGTCCATCGTCGCGAGCTACGCGAGAGGAAGCCTTACGGCAAGTGAAGATGCTAAACGAGGCCAAAGCAGCCCAAACAACTGGGAAATAGACGAGTTGCAAGAGAAATTCATTGAACAATGGGCGAAAGCAGCATGTTTATGGGTGGAGAAATCTGATGAAATCTTGACAAGTGCCCTTGGTTCGATGATAGCCCAGGGAGCCGAAGCCAAGGTTTATTACAGGGAAGGTGACACTTCTGTAGTCAAGGAACGCGCATCCATTTATTCCACCACTCAGAAAGCACTTGAAGCCATAGCTCTTCACAACTATCTTTTCCCGGAAACGGCGATGCATGTAATAGGATTTACACGTGACTCAGATGGTCTGTTCCGCATGATTCTCACTCAGCCATACGTCCGATGCCAGCGTCTCGCCACAAAAGAAGAAATCGACGAATTGGCTTTCTCGAAAGGATTCCGTGACAATAGGGATGGTCAAGGCATCAATTACATTTCAGACCACATTGCTTTGGAAGATTTGCATCCTGCAAATGTCTTTGTTGACGAAATAAGCTCACAGCCTATTTGTATAGATTGTATCGTGAAATTCGTATAATAGAATAGGTTAATCGTTATAATTAATCTCTTTAAGGTTTTCCTGAATCATTTCCTTCAGGTATTGCATGATGTGGACATCGTTCATCGGCATCCCGTCAAGGGCTTCCTTGATCTCGTCGGTGTCGAAAACGAATTCGCCATCATCAGTGATGTGGGTATAGATGAAATGGATGTCTTCGTGGGCAGAGAAAAGCATGACGAGCGACCCGGCTAAGTCACCCATCGGAGGTCGGTCGAGGTGGTCGTGCTGGAACCAGAAATTGAGCGTAGTGCCCACGCCGACGGTGCTTTCGATTTTCATGCCGCCGCCAGCGTTTTCGGTGTTCATCTTAATAAGAGGGAGACCCAGACCAACTTTGCGCGTCTTGCGCGTGGTGGTCCAGGGATCAGTGACCTTGGCGAGAAACTCAGGACTCATGCCTTTGCCGTTATCCTTGATGGTGAAGGCGTAGACATTGTCTTTGAGACTGTCGCGGATGGTGAGCTCTACGAGGGTCGAATTGGCCGCCGTGGAGTTTTCCATTAGGTCATATACATGGAGTGATAGTTCTTTCATGGTTTTTTATCCAAATAACAATTGTAACTTTTCCTTTGGCTCAGTGTCGATGTATCTGCCTTCTTCGCCGTGAAGGGTTCTGCGGAACTCGTCGAAAGTCTTGTCGTACATGTATAGCACGCAATGCACTTCGCCGATGATGTGCAGGAAATGCGCGTCGCTGCTCTTTGTGAAATTGAACCGCTTCAGATAGGCGAATTTCTTCAGGAAATCCTCTTTCTTGACGTGCTTCGATATTTCCAGTGCATCGGCCTTGAGGTCGGGCGGAATGAAACCCAACTGGCTCATCAAGCTGCTGGCAGGTTTGTTGACATGGGCCGGAACGAAAAGACCGCCGATTTCGTGAACCTTGTCGTAGAGAGTGTCCAAGTCAGCATCCAAAGCCGACCAAAGCAGCCATTCCTCTTCGCCAACGACTTCCTCGTTTTCATCTACAATGAGCTGGTAGCCAAACTTGTCCTCGTCAAGCGGAATGTGGGGAAGGTGCTCATCGAGGAACTCCTGGAACTTGTCTAACTGTTCGTCAGTCTCGAAATAGGCGAGGGCATGGGCTTCTTCTTGCGTGGTGATTTCAACGCCGCCGATGACCAGAATGCCGTTGTCGCGCCCGATTTTCTGTGCCACCTTGACCTGCCGTGTCGTGTTGTGGTCGCAAATGGCAATGACATCGAGGTGCAGCTTCTTGGCTTGCTCGATGATGGCACTCGGACTCATGTACAAGTCGCCGCAAGGCGAAAGTACGGTGTGCAGGTGCAGGTCGGCCCTATATGCTTTCAGTTCCATTTTTTTTCTTTTGACTTGTGGACTTGTCCAATCGTCCAGTTGTCTAATGTAACAGGTTATACACTAATCCGGCGATTTCGTAGGTCGGCAGCGAGGTTTGCAGAACAGGCAGCCCGTCGTCGTTGCTTTGCTCGATGGTTTCGGCATTCGGAACGAGGTCTTTCACCAGGATGACGCAGGCCAATTCTTTCAATGAAGCGACAGCCATCACGTTTTTGTGGGTCTGCAATGTAATCCAAATGTTGCCTTCCATGGCGTTGCCCATCACATCGCTTAAAAGGTCGGAGATATAACAACCGTCGATTTCGCGGTCAAGCCCGTTGGCTCCTGACAGGACTTTAAGCCCTAATTTGTCTACTAATTCTTGTACTTTCATTTTGCGTAAAATAGATTTGTGAAAAACTGACGGCAAATGTAATGGTAATTTTGGAAAATTGAAAACAAATCTTTGATTTTTTCATTTGTTGGAAAGAAATCTTTTCTTTTGACCGTAAATAAATTTATTGCTGTCCGCTATACTTTTGGCCGACAGCAATATTTAGGATTGTATATTTTTTTCGTTCGGGCTGTATCGCGTTTTCCCCAATTCTAGAAACTCAGCGTCATTCCGACACCGCCAGGAGTGAAGCCGAAGTCGAGGTTTACATCATTGTAAGAAGTTTCGCCTATTTTGGCGTTGTAAATTTTGGCGGCTTTGGTTGCATGATGGTTGGAGATGGGACCTAACACGCAGCTGGTGACCAATGAACCTACACAAACAGCTTCGCAAACTTGCAAATGGAAGAGGTATGTCGTGCGGTTAGAATATGGCAAAAAGCGGACGGCAAAAAAAGTGATGATGCTAGCCCCGGTGATATAGTAACAGTTGTTTCTGGCTTTAGCGAAGTTCTTGGCAGCCTTTGCATTGTGCTGCGCTTCGGGAACGTCTATGACGATTTCGCAAAGCCTCTCTGGGGTGACGGTGATGCGTCCGCAGTCTTGATACAAATAGCTCCTAAAGGTTGTTCTGTCTATTTCTATGGGCATGCTCTCTGCCTGCGAAAAGGCTGTGGCAAAGCCTGTCGCCAGAAAAAGCAAAAGAAAAAGTGTTTTTCGCATGATCGTTGTGTTGTGTGTTTTTTTTGATATTGCCGGACGTGTTTTTAATGTGCGTTCGCACAATCAATCATCATCTGCTTGATGCTGCGTTCGCTGCCGTCTTGAAGTACGTCGTCAACGAGCCATTTGCCGGTGTTTTGGTCTTTCACCATCGAGAGAT
>JAZUJS010000054.1:0-2112 GCA_045642865.1 Candidatus Nanosyncoccus sp. | reverse complement strand
AGCCGGCGTCAGCAAAAGCAATCTCTACCGCTATTATCAATCAAAAAGCGAAATATATCGCACCTTGGAAGATGCTGCCAAAGCCGAGATTCGCGCAACTCTCAACGAATCTATAGATTACTGTTTTGGTAATAAACTGCTCGAAAACAATACTCCCCAAAAAGATCCGGCAGCATATTACCTTAAACTGTTCTCTCCTCTTTTGTGCAACAAGAAAAAGCAGATTCTTTTGATTTTAAAATCCGGCGATTTCTTTAGCGGCAGAGAGTTTGTGGATGAAATAATCGGCCTGTTTTCAGAACCTTTTTCACTTTCAAAAAACATCAAAGTGTCGGGAGATTTTTCGAAAATCGTAGCCACTTCACTGATAAACAACGTTTGCAATATTTTGTGTAATTGCGAAACTGATGAGGATATTTTAACGCAGTTTTCATCACTGATTTACTATCACTGCTTCGGTATATCATGGTTTGCAGACAAGAAAAACAATATAACGGAGGAACCTTAAATGAACAGAGTCACTCAATCAAAAAAGAGTAAAACCAATTCCAAACTGCTTATCGGACTGACTATTCCAATTCTTTTAATTGTTATATTTTTTGTCTGGTACAAAATACACATGAGTTACGAAAACGATTCATATATGTCCTTCAATATTGATGATATGAACCGCGAAGGAAAAAATGTAAACGCTCATTCCACCGTTTACATGATTAACGATATCAATTCCGACAACATGATAAAAATATATGAAGCTTTGGGAGTTAAAGTTACCGGTAACGTTGCAATCAAACTGTCAACCGGAGAAGCCGGAAATCCCAATTACCTCGACCCGAATCTGATTAAAGATCTGGTGCAAAGTGTTGACGGAACCATTGTAGAATGTAATACAGCATATTCCGGTTCAAAGCGTGCCGAAACAGCAATGCACCGCCAGGTGGCCAAGGAGCATGGTTTTACGGAAATTGCGGATGTTGATATCATGGATGAAGACGGATACATGATTATTCCCGTAGACGGCGGCACTCATTTAAAAGAAAACTGGGTGGGCAAAAATCTCGCAAATTATGATTTTGTGATAGTTTTGTCTCACTTTAAAGGTCACCCCATGGGTGGTTTTGGCGGGGCTCTGAAAAATATATCGATAGGCATAGGATCCCGAGAGGGCAAAGCACGAATTCACTCTGCGGGATTTAACTCCCACGCAGCACTTTTTACCCCCATAAGTCTGATAACCAATCAAAATGATTTTCTGGAATCTATGGCAGAGGCTGCCAAATCCGTATCCGATTACGAAGATCACGGAAAGAAAATGATATACATTAGTGTAATGAATAAGATGTCGGTTGATTGCGATTGTGTTTCAGAACCGGAAGCCGTAGACATGAATGATATAGGAATTTTGGCATCAACGGATCCGGTAGCTTTGGACCAGGCCTGCGTAGATCTCGTTTACAAAGCCCCGGACGGTACATCTTTACAGCATAGAATTGAAGAAAAAAACGGCATTCATATTTTAAAACATGCTGAAGAAATCGGTCTTGGCAATCGTGCATATGAACTGATTGAACTGGAATAAATATGGCTATTATCGAACAGGAATTAACTTATATTTTCTATTATTTTTCCGCACAACTCTCACAGATATTTTGGTACTGGGTTGTCGGAATGATTATAGGTTCTGTTGTGTCCGTATTTTTCAAAGATAAGATTCACTCTCTCATGAAAAATATGACCGGCAACAGCATCAATATCGCGGGAATCATTTTTGCCTCGGCACTCGGAATAGCATCACCGCTATGCATGTACGGGACAATCCCGATAGCTGCTTCATTTTCAAAAGGTGGCATGAAAGATGACTGGCTCGCCGCCTTTATGATGAGTTCAATTCTTCTCAATCCTCAACTTATTATATACAGTGCAGCACTTGGCAAAACAGCGCTGATTATTAGGATTGTAAGTTCCTTTGTATGCGGAATTGCGGCCGGTTTATTGATAAAGTTTTTCTGCCGTCAAAAATCGTTCTTTAATTTTAGTGGTTTTGAAGAACCTCAAACAAAAGATACCGATCCGAATATTTTTCTTCGTCTTCTTAAAAACCTTTATAGAAAC
>JAZUJS010000053.1:0-2298 GCA_045642865.1 Candidatus Nanosyncoccus sp. | reverse complement strand
CCGTATTCTTTGCTGGATGTTTTGAAACAAAGAATAAGACTTGCCAGCCCGACGCAATCCGACAAAAACATAATTCAGTGCATTGTCAATATGCAATTCCCGTTGAATCAGCGGAATATCCAAAATCCGCCGCTGGAAATCCATAATAACGCTCTTTAAGATTTGTTTGCTTACCATTATTCTGAAAATTTTTGCAAAAATAGCAATTTGTTTTCATAAAAAGCAAAAAAATGCAAAAAGTTGCTTCTTATAGAAAGCAACTGTATAACAAAAGTTGCTTCCTTAGAAAGCAACCCATTATTCTTCTTCCATTTTCATGGAATCATGGTCTTCATCATTCATCATACGGATATAGTTGACATAACGCCAGTCGGCGATATCGCCGTTTTCGACGGCAGCTTTCACAGCGCAGCCCGGTTCGTGAGTATGCGTGCAGTTTGTGAAGCGACATTCACTCATCAGATTGCGCATTTCGGGGAAACGCTGGGCAAGGGTCTCTTTCTCCAAATCGTAAAGCACAAACTCCTTAATGCCAGGCGTATCCACTATCCATGCACCGAAATCGAGATGATGCATTTCGGCAAAAGTGGTCGTGTGCTTGCCCTTGTGATGCACATCGGAAATGGCACCGATTCGCACATCGAGCGAAGGGTCTAAGGCCTTCACCAGAGCCGATTTTCCGACGCCCGAATGACCCGAAAAAAGGCAGATTTTATCTTTCATCAAGGCACGCAACTCTTCAATTTGGAAACCCGTTTTGGCCGAAACGCCAAACGATGTGTAGCCTAATTCCTGATAATATTCCATCAGCACGCACATGTCTTCAATCTGATCTTCGGAATAAAGGTCGCACTTGTTGAAAATCAATGCACAAGGAATGTGATAGGCTTCGGCTGTCACCAAAAAACGGTCGATGAAGCCAGTGGATGTACGCGGTTCGGCGATGGTGGCAACCACAATGGCCAAATCGACATTGGAAGCAATGATGTGCGATGCCTTGCTGAGATTGACCGACTTGCGGACAATCACGTTGTTACGTTCCCGTATGCTTTTGATGACGCCGGTTTCCTTGCCAGGTTCCTGCTCAAAAACCACATTATCGCCCACCGCAACAGGATTCGTCGAACGCAATCCGTCCAAACGGATTTTGCCGCGCAAACGGCATTCCCATTGCTTGCCGTTCTCATCCAGAACGATATACCAGCTTCCCGTTGATTTGATTACTTTACCGAACATCGTCACAAATCTCGTTTACAAGTCTTCTTAGTTCTTCTTTGTTAGGCAAATACAATTCATATTTTGAGACGAACAGGTTCGAATCCATTCCGTATGTGGCATATTCCACCAATAGTTCGTCCTTATTATGGCTTAAAATAATACCAATTGGAGCATTATCGCCTTCCGTATTTTCTTCTTTTGCAAAATAGCCCAAATACATGTTCATTTGACCTATGTCCTGATGTCGTACACTATTCTTCTTCAAGTCAATCAAGACAAAACATTTTAATATCCTATGATAAAAAACCAAATCTACATGATAATGCCGATTATTGATTGTCAAAGGATATTGTCTGCCAATAAAGGCAAAACCCTTACCTAATTCCAGTAAAAAAAGCTGTAAATTATCAATCAGTCTTTGTTCCAAATTCGTCTCAGAGAATCTCTTTAGCCCAGACATTCCCAAAAACTCCAGTACATAATTGTCTTTAATTATGTCTTTCGGTTCTTCAATATGAACTCCTTCATTCGCCAGCTGTAGCAAACCTCCTTTATCTTGACTTACAGCTAAACGCAAGTACAGAGCACTATCCATTTGTCTTCGTAAAAAGCGGACATTCCAATGCGCTGCAATACATTCTTTTTCATAAAAGCTACGTTCCAAAGCATCATCAATCGTAAGTAATTCACAAATATGCGACCAACTTAATTTGTCAGACACTGTCTGACAAATTGGATAAAGCAAATAGAATTTGCGCATATTATTCAAATTCGGACGGCTATATCCACGGCCCAGTTTCGCAGTCAAGACTTTTGACAACGTAGTCAACAAATTTGTGCCATACGCAGCCTTTGCATTGCCTTTTTGCTCAAATTCGACAATGTATCTTCCTATAATCCAATTCGTTTGAACCAAAGTTGTATTAATACTCTGAACAAGATTTTGCTTCGAAACCGCAACTACTTTTTCTATCTCTTCGGCCAAACCTAAAATCTCAGAGTCAATTTGAGACTTTTGTATTGATTTTTCTTGTTTCATACTCATTATTTTTCAACTACCTACCCCCTCTGATACCTTTT
>JAZUJS010000052.1:0-1601 GCA_045642865.1 Candidatus Nanosyncoccus sp. | reverse complement strand
TGCCAAATTCCATCTTTGACAGTAAATGAGAATGACTATATTTGCCTTCGTGAGCAAGTTTTTGGTATGTATCATTCACTATACGACAAGTTTTGTTAATTTCTGTGACTACTTGGAACCTACCACCAGGCAAGACGCAATCCCTCAACCAATCATTGCCCAATGAATGAACAAGCTGGACATTAATTGAGTTACGCAATGCCACTTCAAAACAACTGATTAGAGTGAATACTTCCTGCGAAAGACGAAGATTTAAGCGGTAAAGCGTCATCGCTTTTTTGGTATTACCTCCACATGCGGCAACATATCTTTCGAGTCTCTCATGAGATAATATTTGTTCAAAATCAGAATATTTCATATACAAAATTCATTTTTTTTGCATTTTATTTGGAAGTTCCAAAACAAAGCACTACCTTTGCGCTGTTCATTCCCGGTAGTCCCTGAGTTCACTCAAACTATCGGGTTTAGTTTTTGTATCATTCCCCATTCATTTATTGATGTGTCACTACGCGCTGCATAAAATTCTGCATCGCGATGGAACGGGATTTTCGTTCCGATAACTTACCGTTATTTACAATTCCATTCTGTTTCATATTCGTTATTATTGTTTATCAGTTATTGTTGTCGGTATATTGTGATATGTTGTTTACGTCATTCATTTCTTCTTTTCATAGTTAACCGATGCTGACTCGCACACGAGCAAACCGGTTATTTCCATCCGAGGCATACACGGGGAGAGGCCTTGGCTACGCCAAAAAGTGACCAATAAGGTAGGTAAAGATACGAAAATTCATGGATATGACAATGAAAAACAGAACATTTTTGTGTTTCACTGGCCTTAGGCAGCGTTTTGCCATGTAGAAATTGCATGATTGAACGATGTATTGTGCAGTGGATATATGGTAGTTCAAGCACGAAAAGTGCGTTCCGTGTTCAAAAAGAGAGGCGAACACGAAAGGTACGAAAAATACGAAAACCATGCGGGCGGTGGCACGAACGTCCCTTTGCGGGACAAGAAAGCGAAACTACACGAAAATCATAGACGGTGAGTTATACATTGCTAAGTTTTAATTATTTTCGTTTATTCTGTGGTTCAAAAAGAGAGGCGAACACAAAAAGCTCGAAAGATACGAAATCATAGCCTATGAGTTATGCATTGACTAAATTTTAACTTTTAACTTCCCTTACTATAGGGTGACGAAAATAGGATTTTTATTATATTTGCTCATCGTGGGCAGGGGCATATAGGTAACGCAGCCAAATCTTCGGGTCGGAAGAACCAAATCTTATCGCCATAAGAACCAAATCTTATTGCCCGAAGAACCAAATCTTACGGGCCGAAGATTTGACTGCGTTTTTACGTCCTGCTATGTGCGATGATTATCAGACATATACGAAAGTCCTATTTTTGCCCGTCGCGTTGGTTCGATTCGCCGTTTGGAGGATGAATCGAGGGAGGGCAAAAATAGGATTTTTCTATGTTGCAATCCAAGTAAATGGACTATTATTTTTGATAATTTAACTCAATTTACCATGTTTACGTCACTTTTGAGACAAGAAACACCCTGCAAATGCCTTTTCTGGCACTTGCCGAGTCACAT
>JAZUJS010000051.1:0-2083 GCA_045642865.1 Candidatus Nanosyncoccus sp. | reverse complement strand
TTCGCCATCAAGCGCGCTATGGAAGCAGAGCCGAAGCTTAAAGTCACACTGCCGAATTTGGTGGAAGACAACATCCTTGAAGGATTGTTTTAAATTAAATTGAACATTTGTAGAGACGTGCCGCGGCGCGTCTCTACATTTTTTTTGCATAGATTATAACCAATTTTTGGCTATTATACCAGAAATTCTGAGGCGGAGCTTCAACATGTCATAGTTCAAACACAACGCTCCATTCCTTACACAGTTTTTCTAAAGTCCAAGAAGCGTTGGAACCGCTCGTTTCTGGCAAACGAAACACTTTGATGGATTGTCCGAACTGATTTTGTAGTTTTTCTCCAAACATATTGTATTTTTTATAACCATTTATGGCTATCTTTGTTATAGTCGGATTTTTTCTAATAAAACCAACAATATCGTTTGGAGTTCCTTTTAGGATACCTTTATCCGTGCTATTAGTTCGCTCAACAGACTGATAATAATCCCAAAGTACGACATGCAATTGTTCTAATAACACCTTTTTCTCGGAATAATTTGTAGGCAATTTTTGTGTTGCTAATTCTGCCAACATCTTCCACATCCGATTTCTATTGTCACAATAATACTCATTGGCACTAATAGACTTCTCCCCTGGTATTGTTCCCAAAATCAATAATCGAGGCTCATGACACATCAATGGAGGAAAACCTTCCACAATAGTTGAATCATTCTTTTCCATGTCAGTTTAATTTTAATGTCAGTTTAATTTTTAATGCAGATAAGATAGATTAGTATAATTCCTCAGCCCCACCATAGTAATCGTAGACATCTTGATAATCCAAGTCTAATTGTTCTAAGATTTCCTCTGGAGACAGGTGGGTATTTATCTTGTTACCACCAGGTAGAGTTAAAACTACACCATTGTTCCCATCATAGCTATTTACCCTTGGCATAATAGATTCTCCTTTTTTAGGGATTCTTTCCGGGTGAGCTAAAATGGTATCATCTGGATATTTATACCTTGGATAATTATGCACTTTCTCCACTTTTGGAGCTGAGAATCTTTCATCTAAATAACTCGAAAGCAACGCTAACGGAATAATCCAGATAGGACTTGTTGCAAGCATTACAAATAAAGCATTATTACCCCTATTTTTGTTTGTTTTCATAAAAGTTCTCTTCTCTTTCATCATACGATGGCAAAATTACAAAAGTTTTGACAAAGTAAAAGTGTTTTTTTGAGTTTTTTCATCGAAAAATCGTACCTTTGCAACCCTAAATAAAATCGCATAAAATACACTAATATAATGAAAAAAGAAGTAAAATTCAGCCTGGTTTACCGCGATATGTGGCAGTCGTCAGGCAAATATGTGCCTCGCAAAGACCAATTGGAGAAGGTCGCACCCTTAATCATTGAGATGGGCTGTTTCGACCGTGTTGAAACCAACGGTGGCGCCGCTGAGCAAGTCAACTTGCTTTACGGCGAGAACCCGAATCCATCGGTACGCGCTTTCACGGCAGCTTTGCACAAAGGCGGCATCGAGTGCCACATGCTCGACCGTGCCTTGAATGCCTTGCGCATGAATCCGGTTCCGGCCGATGTGCGCAAACTTATGTATAAGGTGAAGAAAGCCCAGGGCGTCGACATCACCCGCATTTTCTGCGGTTTGAATGATGTGCGCAACATTATCCCATCTATCAAATGGGCTAACGAAGCCGGCATGATTTCGCAGGCTGCCATGAGCATCACTTATTCACAAGTGCATACTGCCGAGTATTATATCGATATGGCTGAAAAACTGATTGCTGCCGGTGCTAAGGAAATCGCTCTGAAAGATATGGCTGGCGTTGGCCGTCCTGTCTCTTTGGGCAAGATTGTCGGTGCCATCAAGACAAAGCATCCTGCAGTGAAGGTGCAGTATCACGGTCACACGGGTCCAGGCCTTTCAATGGCTTCTGTCCTTGCAGTGTGCAAGGCTGGCTGCGATTATATCGATGTGGCTATGGAACCGCTGTCGTGGGGCACGGTCCATCCGGATGTCATTTCCGTTCAGGCCATGCTGAAAGATGCAGGTTTCCTCGTCAAGGACATCAACATGAAGGCTTA
>JAZUJS010000050.1:0-11324 GCA_045642865.1 Candidatus Nanosyncoccus sp. | reverse complement strand
CCGACGCAAAAATTGGCGACGAGCTCAAGATTTGCCAAAGGCTCGTCTGGACTAACCCAAGAAGTAATAAGGATCTTTCTAGCGAAGCTTGTGCCACGGTTCAAGTTGTCACGCCAGACGCACCAGAATATCTCACCGCTTCACGCGTGAGCAGTGGCATCTCTGGCGGCAATCTCAGCAAGAAAACCGGCATACGCAAAGATGCAACAAAGATTACCGACGAAATTTCCGTCGACCCAAACACTGATATTGTTATTGAATTTTCACACAACATTTTTTCCAATAAGAAAACTACCGGCACAACCTGGTCGATCAGTCAAGATTTTTCAGCCAATAATGGCAGCTACACGCTTAGCCATACGACAAATAACAAAAATAGCGGTCTCGCAAATATCATTGAACCATATAGTGATACAAAATATTTCACCGCCGATATTCGACCGTATTCAAAATACGGCGCTAAGTATATCGCCTACAATGCCTACACGGTCAATTTTCAGAAAGCCGGCAAATATAATTTTTGCGAAACGGTTAGCGCCAATGGAAATAGCATCACTACGGCCTGTAAAATAATCACTGTTGGTAGCCCAGAACCGGAGCCAGAAGTTATCACCGATTGTAGCAACATTGTTTCGGCGCTCGACCCAATGCATGGCAAAGTACAAGTTTCATCTCAAGTAGAAAACAGCACTATCGAAACCGGACTCCAGAAGCAAATCTATGCCAAACCAGGCGATTTAATCGTCTTCCATGACTGTTATTTTCCGGGAGTTCAATCGGTTGCCAATACCGAAGTGACACTCGATACGCCACTCTCGCATCCAAACACTAGTATGGGAGAAAAAATCCAGGACGCCGAAACCTATGCAGCTGAATTACAAAAAACCGCCAATAACATGATCGATTTTTCTAGCGAACAACTTAAACGAACTCAATTTAAAGATTACTTTACGCTTAATAATAACTTCACATCTTCCTATGAAAACTCCGCACCACACACTTATGCCATTGGCGACACAACATTACAAACTCTAACTTTACCGCACACCGTTCTCCGCAATGAGGTTGGTCAAAATATCACCGAAACAATTACAAGTGGCGCACCAACCGAAATCACCATTAGCCCAACAACCGATTCCTGGCGCTGCGTTAACTCCGGAACATATCTCGAGACCACTACTGGCAAAAACGGTAACACCATCACCAATGAAGTAATTGGTGACGCCGCTGATTGCGAACATAATATTGATCAATATACTATTAATAATCCCGGAAATGCCTCAGATAGTTCCGCAGCAATCATTCCATACAATTACATCAATAGCGTCACGATCAATATTAATAACGGTACGATCTACACCGGCGAAACCGCATCTCTATCAGCCAATGCCATAAACGGTAAACGCGCCAACAGCACAACTGGAGGCAACTATGCAACCGTATCACCACAAACAAGAATTAAGATTTTCTCCTACACTGCCGGTGCCTATGACACGTCAGCATCATATATTGCCGGAAACGTAGCTGGACTCTGTGTCAACCGCAGTAATTGTCGAGAATACGACCCAGGTTTCAGCTTATCACTCAATAGCGACAATAACACAAACGGCGCCACCATGAACAATGCAGCATCCGTTACCCATACAGTCGCCGATATTCAGGCAGGAAATTATTTCTGTGCCATCGCCGCCATTTATCCATCAAATAGTGGCAGCGAAACCAGTCTTGCTAAAACCGGAAGCAACGATTGGTATATTTCAACACCAACTTGCAAGCAAATCACCAAAAAGCCGTCCTTCCAAGTTTGGGGCGGAAGCGTCTATTCGAATGGCGCCGTCGTCGCTTCGTATTCGCCAAAATTCTTTGGCACTTATGGTTCATGGATTGAGCAAGGCCTGCTAACAAATGGTGGTTCCGTCGGCGTAACAACCGGCACGGCTCTCGGCTATACTACAAACAATAACGGAACCTTATTACGTCCTACTTATACCATTCAAAAAACCGATTATTGTAGTCAAATCCCACTCACTTTTCCAAATGCTGACTGCGCAAACGGCTCAAACAAAGGCAAACAGCTTGGCAACTATAACGGCCTTGTTTCGTTCAAGAATTCAATCCTCGCCAACATAGTAACCGGTAAAAATTATCAGGAAGTAGCTGGTACCAACATAGATATTAGTAGTACCGACAACTACACATCAAATAATAAGGAACGCTTAACTAAAATTACTTCCGAAAATGCCACCATTTTTGCATCGCAAAATCTCCCACTTGCCCAAAAGCACATCATTATTAGTGACGGAAATATTACAATTAATAGCGATTTGCGCTATGAGGATACATATTATACCAACACAAATCAAATTCCAGAATATATCATCTATGCCAAAAATATCAATATCAACTGCAAAGTATCCCACATTGATGCTTGGCTGATTGCTGAGAATACCATCGATAGCTGCGCAGATGGTGGCGATGCCAACGACCCGGCGCGCTCCCGCCAACTCACAATCGACGGCGTCATTGTTGCCGCAAAGCTCAACCTCACCCGCACCTACGGCGCCGGCACAGGCGCAAGCTCAATCATCCCAGCCGAAATTATTGACTTATCACCATTCGCACAACTCTACAGCAAATCCCAATCCACCGCCAAGCCAACACTATACACAACCTACAGGCACGAGTTGGCGCCACGCTTCTAAGCACTAAACTGTCACATTACTAAAACGCCAACCGCGTTAAAATTATTCGTGCCACTTACTAGATTGACCAGGAATAAAAATTTTCTCGTCTTTAATTGCATCCGGCAAATAATTTTTATCAAGATGGAAACCAGGCTCCCATTGTTGACCTTTGCCATAGCCCAAATCTTTCATTAACTTAGTCGGAGCATTACGTAACCAAACCGGCACTTCGAGACCCATAGTGCGATGTGCCAAATCCTGCGCCGTAAACCACGCATTTGTAGTATCGCGACTTTTCATCGATTTACTCAAAGCTACACAACAATGCGCCAAAATTAGTCCAGATTCCGGCATCCCAACCCGTTCTACCGCCTGAAAACAAGCCGTCGCGAGCGAAAGAGCACCATTGCCAGCCAAGCCGATATCTTCCGAAGCAAAAATCACCATACGGCGCGCAATAAATTTCGGATCCTCGCCCGCCTCAACCATACGCGCAAGATAATAAAGCGCCGCATCCACGTCAGAACCACGCATCGACTTAATAAAGGCTGAAATATTGTCGTAATGTTTGTCACCTTTTTTATCATATCCAGGAACTTTACGACCAGCCGCTTCCTTGACGACATTCTCGTCAACTTTTTCAGCCAACGATAAAGCCAATTCCAAATCGCCCAACGCCGAACGTGCATCACCACAGGACAATTCAGCTAAATAATCCAAAGCCGCTTCAGAAATTTTGCGTCCGCCCGCCGACGTAATTTTTTTCACTATTTTTACACCTTCAGTAGCCACGGCGCGCTTTAGAACCTCCAAAATTGCCGGCTTTGAAAGTGGAGAAACCACCACCACGCGCGAACGTGAAAGTAGTGGGGAAATTACTTCAAACGAAGGGTTTTCGGTCGTTGCACCAATCAAAATAATTAAACCCGATTCTACATGCGGCAAAAAAGCGTCCTGCTGCGCCTTATTGAAACGATGAATTTCATCCACAAAAAGCACGGTACGCGTCTTTAAATTCCAGTTCACTTTTGCGCGCTCAACTACATCCTCAACATCTTTTTTGCAAGCCGTAACAGCAGAAATTTCCACAAAATCCGCTTCAAATTCATGTGCTAAAATACGCGCTAGAGTCGTCTTACCCGTCCCAGGAGGACCCCAAAAAATCAAGTTTACAGGCTCCTTGGCGCGCACAATTTCGGTCAAGATTTTTCCTTCACCAATAATCGCATCCTGCCCAATCACATCAGACAGTTTCTGTGGTCGCATGCGTTCCGCCAATGGTACTCTATTCATATCTTTGATTATAATCTATTTTTCCAGATAACATATTATTTTTTTAACAAAAATGCTATAATCAAGACAAATAATAACTAAGGAGAAAAAATGGATTTCCTAAATTCATTAAGTTCATTGAGCGATGCCATGAATGAAACAATATCAGTTCCAGGCCCAAATGGCTGGGAAGTTGCTGGTTCTATTCTTGGTGCACTTGGTGCATTAGCAATCTTTGCTTTCTTCGCCTACTTCAAAAAAGATGGTGAAAAGCGCAAAATCGTTGACGATCTTAAGAATTTTAGCCTCTTCAAGGCTAACTTCGCCGAAGATCTAGCATCAATTATCTACTACTACCTAAGCATCAAAGTTGTTTTTGCATCATGCAAAAACTTCGGTACAAGTTATGGCTTCTGGTACTTCCTCGTAGAGCTCGTTGGTCAACTCGTTTGGTACCGCTTCGTCTACGAAGTTGTCAAAGCCATTCTTGCTTTCGTTAAGAAAAAATAATAGCAAGTAGAAAAAAGTTCCCGCGAGGGAACTTTTTTGTTATCGCAATGATTCGACTATTTTTTGCGTTTGCTTCGCAATACCAGAATTACCATCAATCAACTCCGCATTGGGGAAAAACATCTGAATTTTATCACGAATCAGTGGATAGTGTGTACAGCCAAGCACGATTATATCAAAATCCTTCGGAACATTATCAAATAATTCGTGCAATTTTTCATCCAAATTTCGATTAAATTCAATCGCATCGGCTAGACCCTCACATGGTAACATCGTAAAATGCTGAGCATTCGTGGCATTTTGGTCAACCAACTCCTGTAATCTTTCTGAACTAATTGTGGCCGGCGTCGCCAAAACCAAAATATTGCGTCCACCCTTATCGCAAGCAAGCTTTACGGCCGGTTCAGTACCAACAAAAGGCACATTCGGATAAATTTTGCGCACTTGCGCCAAGCAACGTGTCGTAGCGGTATTGCAAGCAACAACGATGACACGAGCGCCCCATTGCAACAATAAATCAACATTATGACAAACAATTTTTAATAATTCATCATCATCTTTTTCACCATAAGGGCAATTTGATGAGTCAGCAATATATTTATATTCCTCGTCCGGTAATATTTTTTGGATAGCTGCAAGTACCGTTGTACCACCAATTCCAGAATCAAAAACGCCAATTTTCATGCATTCATTATATAATAAACGCTTATTTTTGAAAAATATGCTATAATATAATTATGCCAAAAATCAAGTTTACAATCATTACTTTGTTTCAAGAAGCGCTTGAACCATATCTTAATGTTTCCATGATGTGGAAAGCCCAAGATAAGGGAATTGCTGAATTTGATTTTGTGAATCTACGCGACTTTGGTCTCGGCCCACACAAATCCGTCGACGACACGCCATATGGTGGTGGCGACGGCATGCTTTTGCGTTGCGAACCAGTCTATAATGCCATCGAATCAGTCAAAGCCAACGATCCAGATGCCAAAGTTATTTTACCAACACCAGTTGGTGAATTTTGGGATCAAAAAATGGCCCACAAGCTCGGAGTCGAATCCCTTAAAGAGGAAGCCGAAAAACCACTTCATTACATTATTTTATGTCCGCATTACGAAGGCTACGACGAGCGCATTTTGAATATTGTCGATTATAAGATTTCACTCGGAAAATACGTCCTAACGGGCGGCGAACTTCCGGCATTAATTATGATTGACTCAATCGTGCGTCTTATTCCTGGCGTACTTGGCGGCGAGACTTCAGCTGAAATCGAAAGTTTTTCAGATGGGGACAATCTTGAGTATCCACAATACACCAAACCTTTTGACTTCCGCGGAATGAAAGTACCAGAAATTTTGCTTTCCGGCAATCATGGCGAAGTCGACAAATGGCGCGCCGCCAATGCACCAAAAATCTCTCAACCAGAACAATAATCACCCCACAAAAAGACACATTAATAGACTTTTTATTGGTTTTGTGCTATAATATAAGAAGATTGTACATTAAGGAGGTGATTTTATGTTCGGATTAGGAGGTCCCGGTGGACACGGATTTGGTGGCGGACGCGGACCTGGTGGTGGGCACGGACCTGGACATGGACCCGGACCTGGCCCTATGGGCATGGGTGGTTTTGGCGCCGGACGAGGATATGGTATGGGCACTGGACCTATTCCATTCGCTGGTCAAGGCGCATACTCACCGCAGGCAACGAAAAACGGTCCGCTCAATTTTGGCTACACAAAGCCGACGAGTGGACTCGCAGCATCAGCAACATACGATGACGTAGTTAGGCATACTAGGCTCGAAATAAACTTCGAGCGAACACCAGACGGAGAAATCGTCTATTTGAAGAATAACAATTCTTCAAAAAAGCCTGGCCTAACAAACACAGCGACGAGTTTTTTCTGCTAATCACCAACCCTGCGTTTTACCGCAGGGTTTTTCTTTCTGTTATAATATCCTTATGAATTTTGCTGGAAGTGTAGAAGAACTCAAAGGAATTGGTCCCAAAACCGCCGAAATCCTGCAAAAAGCCGGAATTAAAACTGTCCGTGATTTTTTCTATAATCTCCCACGCGACTATGAAAATTTTCAAGCTCCAACCAAAATTGCCGATATTGAGCCCGGAAATGTTGTAATCAGAGGCAAAATTGACAGTATTTCAACCAAACGCACCCGTCGTCGCAATTTTACAGTGACTGAAGGTGTAATTCGTGATAATTCAAGCGTAATTCGCGTTGTGTGGTTTAATCAGCCCTATCGGGCAAAACAGTTTGAACCAAACCGAGAATACTATTTTACGGGCTCCTACGAGCTCAAAAATGGCCGTTTTCAGCTTACTTCGCCTTCGGCCGCTCTAGCAACCGATGTTGACAAAAACGCCTCATTTCAGCCCATCTACGTAGCCCACGGAGCCCTTAAATCGCATGATTTTACCCGTCTAATCAATAATTCGCGCGCACTTTTTAATGAAATTCCTGATTTATTACCCAATATTCAGCCCGGTTTGCGCAAAAATTCGCTTTTTAATGTCCATTTTCCCAAAAATACCGAAGATGTCAAAAAAGGCCGCGAATATCTAGCCTACGAAGAGCTTTTTGAGTTAATTTTGGCCGCTAAACTCAATAAAAAAGAGAACCAAAAGCTCAAATCGAATCAAATCCCATTTGACAATACTAAAATCAAGGCTTTTGTTGATAAACTACCCTTTAAACTGACCAATGCTCAGCGCCTCGCAACTTGGGAAATCTTCCAAGATCTCGCCAAAGAAGCGCCTATGAATCGCCTCCTCCAGGGCGATGTTGGCTCCGGTAAAACAATGGTCGCTGCTCTAGCCGCCTACGCGGCCGCTGCATCCGGTTTTCAAACCGCCCTACTGGCACCAACTGCAATTTTAGCCACCCAACATTACGAAAAACTCAAATCCCAGCTCGAGCCATTCGGCATCAAGGTTGCACTTCTAACTGGCGCCACTAAGCAAAAAACCACCCTTAAAAAAGCCATTAAGGCCGGCGAAATTGACCTCATCATTGGTACCCACGCGCTTTTAACCGATGATACAGAATTCGAGGATTTATCCCTTGTTATTATTGATGAACAGCATCGCTTTGGTGTTGAGCAAAGAGAAAAGCTCCTTCTAAAATCGCCACACGACAAAGCGCCACATCTCCTCGCTATGACTGCCACACCAATTCCGCGCTCTCTCCAATTAACGGTTTTTGGCGATTTGGACGTTTCAATTTTAAATGAATTACCAAAAGGTCGCCAGCCGATCGAGACTAAAATCATCACTGAAGTAAACCAAAAAGAGTTACTTTATCCAAAAATTGCGCAAACCATCAAAAATAAACAACAAATTTACTGGATTTGCAAAGCTATCGAGGATAACGACCAAACTGTCGTCACATCTGTTAAAAAACGCACCACCAAACTCCGTGAACTCTTTAAAAATGCCAAAATTGAATTTTTGCATGGCAAGATGAAGCAGAGTGAAAAAGATGAAATTATGACCAAATTTGCAAACGGCGAAATCGATATTTTAGTCTCTACGACAGTGGTCGAGGTTGGCGTAGATGTTCCAAATTCAACGTTAATCGTGATTGAAGATGCCGAAAATTATGGCCTCGCTCAACTCCATCAGCTCCGCGGACGCGTGGGGCGTGGCGATAAAAAATCCTCCTGTTTCTTGCTGACATCCGGCGACAAAGACCCATCCCGTCGACTCCGCGAACTCGAAAAATCCACCGACGGTTTTTATCTTGCCGAAGTCGACCTTAAATTGCGTGGTCCAGGCGAAATCTACGGCTCGCTCCAACATGGCGCTCTCGACCTCCGTATCGCAACCCTATCAGATACAAAACTCATCGCCAAAGCTCGCCACGATACCGATATTTTACTCGAAAATCCAGCCAAACTTATCAACTGCACCGAGCTGATGAATAGCATAAAACATTATCAACAACTCACAACATTAAATTAAACTATTGTCATTATGTTTTTCATGATATAATATAATCAGTATTTTGAGGGTCAAAGCTATAAAAATAAGAACTTTTTAAGTTTTCGTATCGTGCATTTTTGTTTGTTTTTCACATTCATAAGGAGGTGGAAAAATGAGTAGTCTGGAAAGATTTATTTACGGAAAGAACGGAAAAGACTTTCTGAAGAATAATTCAGAAGTTCTCTTAAAAACAAATGTTGAAACGGTTTTACTGATCGACAAATTGTTGTTTGCTTCTTTTGCATTTTTGGCTATCATAAGCATGATAGTTGTTGGATTCGGTACAAGATTTATGACACAAGCACTAACATCTGCAATATTCTTTGTACTGTCCATCACCTACGACAATCGTGAATCAAAAAAGAAAAGAGAATTTTTCGTAGCAATTTCACTGATAATGATTTTCGTTTACGCTACATGCCTCAGCGCAATATGGCAAAATGGTACCCAGGCAATTATGATCGTTGTATTCTATGTCGCTATGCCGTACGCTATAATCATGTCACCGATACAATCTATCATTATAGAGGCGGGAACGGCTACAATCTACCTTGTAGTAAACTTCCTTCATAAGGCACCGGAATTAGCAATCCAAGATGCCATACACGTAATACCATGCGTGATTATTGGCATCATCCTCGGTCAAAAGTTTACCGAAGGGAGAATTGAAACGCTCGTAATAAGCACGCGCGATCTATTCCTGAAGCAACTATATGGAAGAAAAACCTTAGAAGAAAAAATCGATTCTCTTCAGGCATCCGCCAAAAAGAGCAATCGGAGGGTTTTCGCCTGCATGATTGATGTGGACAATTTCAAACACATCAACGACCTGTATGGGCACGACGCCGGAGATGAAGTCCTGAGAGGTATCGCAGAGAGACTAATCAAAGCCTTTCCAGAACCGACTTTTTTCCCGGTACGCTACGGTGGAGACGAAATGCTCGTCTTTTCCACCGCCAGCAATAAAGAAAAAATACTCAGTGCAATAGATTCATTCAGAAAACTGTGCGCTCAACCCATACACGGAATTCCATTCACAGTTAGCATCGGTTACGCGTTCGGCACAAGCGCCGACGTATGGAATATTATAAAAAAGGCCGACATCGCCGCCATTTACGTCAAAAGAAATGGTAAAGATGCCGCAATGGAACACGATTCAATTATGATGCGCGACGTATTTGATCGTCGCGGGATCGACGAAGAACACAATGCAATTAAAGAAGCATGATACGAAAATCCATATATAAAAAGCACGTCCTATGGCGTGCTTTTTAAATGCTATAATAAAGATATGCAAATTATTTCCGGAATCTACAAAAATAAACCAATCAAGTCACCCGATTCGGTCAAAACTCACCCCATGGGCTCTCGCGAAAAACTCGCGCTCTTCAATATGATTTTACCCTATCTTCCATCTAGCAAAGTTCTGGATGCCTTTGCTGGCTCCGGCGCTCTCGGTCTTGAAGCACTCTCGCGTGGCGCAGATTTCGTAATTTTTATCGAAAACTCCGGCAAAGTTGCCAAAACCATCAAAGAAAACCTCACCGCCCTCGGCCCCGTTGCTATCTCGCACGCTCAAATAATCGTCAAAGATGTTCTAAACTTTGATGCTGATTCCGAGTCATTTGATGTTATTCTTGCCGACCCACCATACGACCATTTCATCATTGATGAAGTCGCCCATCTTATTCCATTTCTCAAGAAACGGGGAATTATGGCCCTCTCTCATCCCGGCGCCGCCCCAGAATTTCCCAACCTCAAACTCCTCAAATCCCACAACTACGCCGCCGCAACCATTTCGATCTACGAAAAAGTATGATATAATGACCTCAAGCCCAACATTAATGCTAGGCGAAAAACACGCCCGAGTGGTGAAATTGGTATACACGTATGCCTTAGGAGCATATGCCATTTGGTGTGCAGGTTCAAGTCCTGTCTCGGGCACCACCATTTCATGGTGCTCAAAAAGTGTACTTGGCAGCTTTCAGCAGACAAGTCCTGTCTCGGGCACCAAGCGAAGCGAGTGAATAAAAAAGAGTTCACTCTTTTTTATTCCGAGCGAGCGCAGGTGCCCTAGCTGGCCACAGGCCAGCGTCGCACCAAGCGAAGCGAGCAACAAAAAAAAGAGCTCGCTCTTTTTTGTTCGAGACGACGCAGGTACCCTAGCTGGCCGCAGGCCAGCGTCGCACTAAGGAATCAAATTCTGAGCAAACACAAGCACTCTAACCAGCATCACTCTGCTCATATTTGTATGGATATAGTTCCAAAATTTCGCTCTTGGATATTCCGTATCTTTTTTCGAACTTTTTAGCATTCATAAAGAGCAGGGCATAATTACTACTGTCAATTGTAACTCCTCGCTTATTCAAAAACTCCATCCTAGCATAGCTCAATTCGACGCTTTGCATTAGATGCTTAGTGTCACTTACCAAAATAAAATCTAGGTCATGTTCGCGATAAAAATCTATTTTGCGTTTTATATTTTCAAGAGAAAAGCCGTAAATTGCTGGGAGGGATTTTGTCATTTTTATTGCATCTTCACGGGAATAGCCAAGATTTTCCATGTCTTTTAGTTTTTGAGTCATGTTTTCAATGGAGCAGCCGTAAATTGCCGGGAAAGATTTTGTCATTTTTATTGCATCTTCACGGGAATAGCCAAGATTTTCCATGTCTTTTAGTTTTTGAGTCATGTTTTCAAGAGAATGACTGTAAATTGCCGGGAGAGATTTTGTCATTTTTATTACATCTTTGCGGGAATAGCCAAGATTTTCCATGTCTTTTAGTTTTTGGGTCATGTTTTCAATGGAAAGGCTGTAAATTGAAGGAGAGGATTTTGTCATTTTTATTGCATCTTCACG
>JAZUJS010000049.1:0-1603 GCA_045642865.1 Candidatus Nanosyncoccus sp. | reverse complement strand
CATGGAGCATCGACACCCTCGCATATAAGAATCCAGCTTAAGATGGACAGATGCGAAACCACACTGCTAGATGGTAGTCCATGTACTTAAGCAAACAGCCAGCCGGTTTGAAGCTAACTTCCATGTCAGGGGAACAGACTTTATATGAAGTAACCATTACTGGTTCAACAGGGGAATGAAGAACTATTACCTGATTGACACTAGGACAATTATATCATGGGCTTAACTAAGCCTATTGAACAAAGGAAACTATAAATTTTTATATAAAATAAGGTATCTAAAAGATACTATACGAGGAGAATTAAACATGAAAAAGATAATCAGAACAATATTAATTTTACTTACACTTGTATCATTAACGGGATGCACCGTCGGGGGATTGTTTTATACCGATTATAATAAGGTATCGGTTGAAGGAGAGGAATACAGTCTTACAATAACGGTCGGGGAATTGATGGCAAAAGGATGGGTTCCGGCTAACGGATATACGACAGAGACAGAGCTTTCGTTCGGTAAAGATTGTATTTTTGAAAAGGACGGACAGCTGATTACGGTAACGGTTCTTAATCCTTATGACGGATCAATCAAGTTCGGTGAAGCATTCGTTCAAAAAATTGTTTTTGATATGGCGCATTGCCCCAATCTTTCGGTGAGAATGGATGAAGATATTACTCTCGGTTTTGCAACGGAAGAAGATGTCAAAAAAGCACTTGGTACGCCATCGAATACATTAAAAACATCGGATGCCGTTACATTTGTTTATGAGACGGGACAAAACCGTGCAGAGTTTACTTTTACCGAAAATCCGGCTTCGGGAACATATGCACTTACAAGTCTTAGCGTTGAAGGCGGCGGAAATTACTAAAATATGCATGCATTGCCGAAACAGAGAATAAAGAGGATAAGTATCTCACGGATGACAGCATCAGATTTCATCAAAAACAACGCTTTGAGATAACGCGCAGACATGTACGAAGCGGACTGAAATTCAATCTCTGGTATAATATCGTGTGGATGGAAAAAGTAATTGAGAATGATTGTTGGGACTTGCCATTATATCGATTAATTTGAGGGGAGGGAAAGATTCTGATGGACGCCGAAATGAAGAATAATATAAACCGAATATATGCAATTGCCTGTCTTATTACGGGGGGCGTAGAGGTTTTGGTAAACGTGCTTTTGTTTTTGGCATCAATAGCGAGTACCGGCTTTTTGACGTATTGTTTGGTAGAAATTTGTACCGGCGGTTCCCCGAAGGGCATCGACGGCGGTGCAACAATTTTAGCGTTTATTTTTTCGGTGATGTTTTTTTGTGCATTTTTAGTTTTTACATTTATTACGTTAGGATGGCTGGTATATTCGGTAATTGTGTTTATATGGACATTGCTTTATTTTATTAATAAAAATCAAAAGTTCAAACAAATAAACATTACTTTTTTGGCTGGCGCTAAAGCATTAGTCGAGGTGTTGTTTCTGGTTTCGGGCGTGTTTTATGCGCTTGCGTTTGCGACAACGAAACCGGCAATATGGATTACAGCCGTTGAAGTGCTTTTGCTTCTAATCTGTTGTGCGCTGATTGTTTTTTCCGTATTTGTATTGGTAA
>JAZUJS010000048.1:0-2844 GCA_045642865.1 Candidatus Nanosyncoccus sp. | reverse complement strand
ACTTTTGCTACAACCTTTCTCATCATTGCATTTATTATTGGCGGAGTAGTTTTATTAATCGTCAATATGATTAATATTCGTGAACGAAAGTATGAAATCGGTGTGTTTCGCACTATTGGTATTAGTAAGGCCAAATTAACTATGCAATTTACGTCGGAACTTTTGATAGTGTCACTCATAGCATTAATGATTGGGGCGTGTATCGGCGCAGTATCATCAAAAAGCATTAGTAACGCGCTTCTAGCGAGTGAAATTAGTAGCTCGAACAATCGTGCGAACAATATTGGAGAGAACTTTGGCAGAGGGAAGATGGGCGGCGGTAGTCCAGATGGCGGTATGCCTGGTAATATGCCAGATGGCATGCCAAATATGGGCAACATCAAAAATGGCACGCCAACTATTTCGGCTTACGACTCGATTGATGCGGTAGTTGGATTTGGTGAGATTGTCGAATTACTTGGTCTTGGTCTTGCATTGGTGCTAATCAGTAGTCTTGCTTCTATGATAAGTATTCAAAAATTTTCACCACTTACAATTTTGAAAGAAAGGTCATAAATATGAAAAAACAAGATAAGTCTCATAATGCCATTTTAAATATCAAAAATGCAAGTTATCAATATGCCGACGCCGAGCTCGATGAGTATGCTTTAAAAGATGTTAGTTTTAGTTTTGAAAAAGGTAAACTTTATGCGATTCGTGGTCGTAGTGGCACTGGTAAAACCACGCTATTATCACTTATTACCGGCTTAGAACGTTGTACGGAGGGGGTAATTACATTTGACGGAAAAGACCTCAAAGAAATTAATTTAGACGAATATAGGAGTAAAAAAATCGGTATCGTTTTTCAGAGCTATAATCTATTACCATACATGACGGCAGCCGAAAACATTATTCTCTCAATGGATATTAGTGGTGCTAAAATTACTAATAAACGCAAAAAAGCCATTGAGCTCATGAAATCGGTAGGGCTTAAGGAGAAATACGCGGACCGCAAGGTCTTAAGATTGTCTGGCGGAGAACAGCAACGTGTAGCTATCGCACGAAGTTTGTCATATGATCCAGAAATGATTGTGGCGGACGAACCGACCGGTAATCTTGATAAACAAACCGAACATGAAATTATGAATATATTTAAAATGCTAGCACATAAAGATGGTAAGTGCATCATTACGGTTACCCATTCGCAACATGTTTGTGACTCAGCAGACGTAGTTTATGATTTGAAAAAAGTGAAATAATAGGTATTTGATATAATAAGAATATGAAAGTTTTATATGCCGAGGATGAGAAAAAACTAGCTGAAGCAGTGATTTATTTACTTTCAAGGAATAAGATTAATGCTGATCTGGTGGATGACGGAGAGAAGGCTATTGAGGCAATTACGAGCTCAGAATATGACGTAATTGTCCTTGATATTATTCTTCCAAAATTGTCTGGCATCGATGTGCTTAAAAATATTCGCGCGCGTGGCATAAAAACCCCAGTGATTATGCTGTCAGCCCTGAATGAAGTTGAGGACAAAATTCGTGGGCTAGACGAAGGTGCTGACGACTATCTTGCTAAGCCGTTCAAAATGGCAGAATTGGTAGCTAGATTGAATGCTCTTTCGCGTCGTCCACCATTAGCAAATATTCAAAAGATAACTTTTGCAGATTTAGAATTAAATACTACGGAGCGTACGATTAACGAAGTGCTACTAACCAATAAAGAAGCTAGAATTCTAGAGCTCCTTATGAAAAATCCAGAAAAGACTTTCCCGAAATCACGACTTTTGACATACGCATGGGATGGTGAAGTTAATCAGGAAGAAAATTATGTGGAGGTATATATCAGCTATCTACGTAAAAAAATAGACCAAATTAGTTCGAAAGTCAAAATTAAAACTATTAGAAATTTAGGATATAAGCTTACTGATGTTTCGTAAATTACGTAATAAATTTATTTTGTTTAATGCTGGAATTACTACGATTGTCGTAATTATTGTGTTTTCAATTATTTATGTCTCAGCGACAGAGTCGGCTATGCGACGTCCTCCAATAGGGCATATGCCACCTGCCTATACGAATGATATAAAAAATTTTGTCACAGAAACGGTAAAAAACGAGAGAACCAATGCTTCAAAAGAGCTACTCACGATTTTAATTTTTTCCGGAATTGCCATTGAACTATGCGTAATTATTATTTCGTATTTTCTTGCTGATATAGCCATAAAACCCGTAAAAGAAGCTTATGAATCACAGAAAAATTTTATTGCTAATGCCTCACACGAGATAAAGACGCCGCTTGCGGCTATTTCGGCAAATCTTGAGGCCGCGGACATCCACGACAATAAATGGATTCAAAATGTCGAAGATGAAACTAAAAAAATCACGAATTTGAACAACAACTTACTTAAATTGGCTAAAAGCGATGCTGGCATCAAAAGTGAAAAAACTACACGAGTGAACTTGAAAAACCTAATCGAAAAAGAGCTAAGGCTATTTATTCCTCGCCTTGAGTCTCAAAATAAAAAAATCACACTAAAGCAAATGCTAGATTCGAGTATTAAAGATATAAATAAGGCAGATTTTTGTGAAGTATTAAATATCTTGCTAGACAATGCATTGAAATATTGCGATTCTGAAATAGAAATATCTCTTTTGGGATCAGAGATAATCATAAAAAATGACGGAAAGTTAATTCCGGAAGACAAAATGTCACATATTTTTGGACGCTTTTATCAGGTGGATAAAAGTATGGAAGGATCGGGCCTGGGGCTGTCTATTGCAGAAGCGATAGCAGAGCGGAATGGTTGGAAAATTAAAGCCGAAACTGACGATAGGTTTAATATTTTTACGGTTGCAA
>JAZUJS010000047.1:0-1550 GCA_045642865.1 Candidatus Nanosyncoccus sp. | reverse complement strand
AAGCATTGACCTTGCCCGTGAATAATTTGTTTCGCCTCTTTCATTCATTGTAAGAAGTAAAATAAGAATGACGTCAAACAATTCGCTTGCTTCGTTTGTGTACTCAACGCGCTTTTCGACTTGTTCTTCCGATAATTCCATGTCCTCAAAGTATTTTCTCGGTTCAACGGCCCGTTTCGTTGTTAAATTGTTTAATTCGTCAATACTTCTTGTCATACCACCCGCACTACCTTATAAGGTAACTCGCAATCAAACCAATCCTTCACTTCGTATCGTTGGTTTCTTCTGTAACGCGCTTTTTGATAGCCGCTTCCCAGTATTTCACACCATTGTTTTAGACTTTTAATTTCCCCGTCCATTTCAACCTTTATGGTAACTCTTTTGTTGTTTGACTGTACTTCTTGATTGACATATCTGCAATTACTCGGTTCGTAGTTTCCATTCACATCAATCCTGTCTATCGTACACTCTTGAAATCCGGCATATTCATCATAGCCATTTGCGTATGACCATTCTTTGAATTTTGAATAGTCTTGCCATTCGTTGCAAACTCTAATGCCACGGCCACCATAGCAATCATAATATTTGTTGTTTGGGTTATCGCAACGCTCTTTCATGGCAGACCATACACCATAAAGCCTGTCGTACGCTCCATTATGTTTTGCTAATCTTTCAATTTTGGAGCATCCGCAACTTATAACCCTTCCAGATTGCAAGTCGGAATGACTTATTTTCTTCTTGTTGCCGCATTTGCACTCGCACAACCAATATGAACCCTTTTTTGTTGTCCCGGTCCATTCGATTACTTTAAGCCTTCCTATTTCTTTTCCAGTCAAGTCAACTTGCGGCGAATATGACATTCGCCTGTGGCATCCGCAACTCTTTGTATGTCCTGAGATTAGTCTGTCACGATAAACGCGAGTTGTGTTTCCACACTTGCATTTACATTCCCAAACTACATGCCCACTATTTCTTTCACTTAATTCCCTGACAGTTGTCAAGTAGCCGTATACTTCTCCACTTTTCATGCTCAATTACCGCCTTTCGTAATTCGCCTTAAATATGTTAGGCAAGGAGGGCGATTAAGGCTCATCGCTTTCGTCCCGTCGGACTATCCTTGCCAATAAAAAACGCCTTTAAGCGTTTAATTATCCGTGTTTAGCATAGGGCTTTTACTCGCCCAATCCGAAGAATCTTGAAAAGTCCTATCCGCGTTAGGTTTAGCTTCTGGATCGTTGGCCTGACTAAAAATAGTTTCTTGATAGCGTTTAACACCTTTTCCGCTTCGCTCAACAACCTGTGTAGCGTCGGCAAATAATGGTATGTTTGCTATACAGTCGTCAAGCGCAAAACCATGGCTCAAAAGTGTTGATACGGCATTAACTTTGCTAACCACGTCCGAAGTGCGCGGTCTACGAATTGCCGGTTGCACGTCGTTTGCATGAAGAATAAGTAAAGGATTGTCGCTATCAATTTTAGGAGATTCTTTAATGGCTTTCAAAACAACTCTGATTTCGTCGCATTGACAACCCTTTACAATTTCTTCCCTT
>JAZUJS010000046.1:0-1559 GCA_045642865.1 Candidatus Nanosyncoccus sp. | reverse complement strand
TGTGCGCGGTAGAGCATCTTGCCCATGAGTTCGCAATCTTCGGGCTTCATGTCCATGACGGTTGCGATGTGGCGCTTCGGCACCACCAGGAAGTGGACCGGGGCTTGCGGGGCGATGTCGTAGAAGGCGAACACGTCGTCGTCTTCGTAGATTTTCTTGGACGGGATTTCTCCCTTGATTATTTTGCAGAATAGGCAGTTTTCACTCATAGTATAAGTAATGGTAGTAAATATTTTATAAGTATGCGAGTTCCGAGGGTGCATTTGCACGCAAAACGGTCCTCGGCCGCTCATCACGTTGTTCTTCGTGAGAGATAAAAGTCTTTTTTTTGTGTTAAAATAAAAAGTTTTATTTTGTTGACATACGATGGGGTTATGGCTAATTTTGCCCTTAAGGATATCTCAAGGAGAATACAATGAATTTTTTGAAGCCCGCTTTAGCCGTTTTCGCAGCATCGGTAATCTTTTGTGCTTGCGGAGATGATTCCTCGACATCCAGTTCCGTTGATCCGGAGGAGTCTTATGCCGAAGAAGATTCGTCTTCTTCAGCCAAAAGTTCCTCTTCGGTGAAGAAGGATTCCAAGTCTGGAAAGAGTTCCTCTTCGGTGAAGGAAGAAACCAAATCTGAAGAAAGTTCTTCTTCGAAGGCTGCGTCTTCTTCGTCGGAAAAAATTACTGTTTCTGTAGATGATTATCCTTCTTTTGAAAAATTTGATGCTGACATAGACGAAACTGCTAAAACTGTGATTCTAAGAGTCGAGGAAGGCAATGATTATTGCGTTACCAATGAGAGTAAAAGTTCGTTTTCCAAAAAGCGTGTAGTGTCCAGTTTCTGGTATGAGTCTTCTAAATACGAATTTGTTGGTGATACACTTGTAGTCTATCAGTGTTATATGGGTGAGGAAAAATCTGATGTGAATTTTGATTATTGTGCGGAATATGGATTTGGGTATGTTGGAGGAAAGGAAGGGAACCCCTACGGCTTATGGAAATTTACGGGCCGCCATTGGACAAAAGGCCGTGATAAGAGTTCGGCCGAAGATGTTGGAATGCTCCCTCCTTATAACACGATGGTTATAGCCGATGGTGTCATCGCCGTACCGAAAGATGTAGCGATGAGTGAAATAAGTGCTCCCGATTTTTGTTATTCTCATTTTGTTGCAAGCTTATACGATTATTTTTTGGATAAGGGTGAATTTGCGGGTTCAAGTGAATTGTATAACTATGGTTCAAGTAACTCAGGAGAATATTATGTAGACGACGAAAAAATGGCGTTTGCAATTGACGATGTAGATTTTGTTGTTGTAAATAATAAAATTGAGAATACTGTAAATGAATTCAGAATATCTGTTGTTGCGGGTGAATTTACCTGTAATCTGGACATTAAGGTGTATGAAGGATCCGGTATCCCTGATGAGGTTTGCAAAGCCGACAATGCGGATTATTTTGAATATGAGCAGGTTGAAAGTGATGTGGCTGCCTATAAAGTTTCTCGCTATGTTCGTGGCAACGATTCAGAATTTAAAGCTTGCGTAGATGAACTTAAGGAAAAAGTTTTTG
>JAZUJS010000045.1:0-1731 GCA_045642865.1 Candidatus Nanosyncoccus sp. | reverse complement strand
AAAAAGAAATCGGAAACCATACCGCTCTCGATGGAAATCAACCTTTTCACCGACACCGACAGCGACACGAAACAAATCCAGCAGCTTTACAGCCGGATCAACCGCCTCGGCATGGTCGACCGCGCCATTGTGCTGCTGTGGCTCGAAAACATGAGTTACGAAGAAATCGGACAGATTATCGGCATCTCAACGAAAAACGTTTCCGTGAAATTAGTCAGGATTAAGGAACAGCTCAGAAACATGTCAGACGAACAATAAAAAATTCAAAACTATGGAACACAACGAATTAGAAGAAATGCGCGAACAGATGGCGCTCCTCAACCAGAAACTCGACAAGGAAGAAATCGTCAGCGATGAAGCCATCAGCGAAGTCACAAGGAAAAATATGGATAAATTGCAAAGATATGCATTTGTCTCTAGCATTTTAATACCAATCGTCTTCCCTTTAATCTTGAATGATATGATGGTGCCAGAAAATAAGATCACTACTATGATTATATGGATAATATGGGCAATATCTTGTTTTTTTAGTAACGCATTGGTTTTCAAATGTATTAGGGATTTTAAAAAAAGATGCAATTCACTGGCTGAAGCAATAAAAACGATTAAAAGGGCCAAAAGAATTAACAAAATAGGCGGCATCGTCAACCTTATTTGTTTTTATTCCTACATGCTACTTTGGGTCATACAGTTCATTGTGGCAATTGCAAAAAATATTGGAGATAGAAGTTTTGTTACCGGTAAAATATTTGGTCTCATTTTCTTTATTATAATAGTGGCATCATTAATTTTATCCTTTGCATATGTGGGCAAAGAATTAGGAAAAAACATCGATCCGGAAATCGTATTAAGCCAAGTCTTAGAAGAGCTTCAAGAGCCCAACATTACTGAAACAGATGGTAATGCAACGGTTGCCGATGCGGAAACAAGAAAGTGAAAAGCCAATAAAAACCAGCTACGATTTCCAGAAAATTGAAAATCTTGGGAATTAAAATTGAAAATTATGGGAATTTTGTATTGAAAATCTTGGGAATTTTGAACTGATTTCAAAAATCAATGTTCCGAAATGCTTTTCAACAGCCCCTCGCAACCATCCCAAACATCGCGCCATGTGGCCTCGAAATCGCCTGTATACCAAGGGTCGGCCACATCGCTTGGGCGGTGCGTGTAATCCATCAAAAGGCTGATTTTGTGCTGGGTGTCTTCGCCAAACATGCGTTTCAAGTTGCGGAGGTTGTTACGGTCCATGGCAATGATTTGGTCGAAATAATCATAATCCTGCCGCGTCATTTGGCGGGCTGTTTTGCCTGCGCAACCTATGCCGTGTTCGGCAAGTATGCGGCGTGCCGGAGGATAAACAGAATTGCCGATTTCCTCGGTTGTAGTGGCGGATGGAGGAATCTCGAACTCCGCTTCACGGCCAACGTCTTTCACCATTTTTTTCATCCCAAATTCCGCCATCCGACTGCGGCAAAAGGTACCGGGGCAAACGAAAAGAATCTTGTGCATTTTTATCTATTTATGAGGCAAAAATAAAACATTTTTCATACCTTTGCGGAAAAATCATCGCTATGGAAATATTACAAAATTTGGAATCACCGAAATGGAAAAAGATACTTATTATTGAAATCATTGTTTTCCTGATTCTCGTTGCGGGGTCAATTCTATTAGAAAAGTACAGCTATGAGATGGATTTTGGACTGCTTTTTAATTTGGTAATCTTTACAATTC
>JAZUJS010000044.1:0-2354 GCA_045642865.1 Candidatus Nanosyncoccus sp. | reverse complement strand
CGGGTAGTGGGCAAAGCCCAAACGTAAACGCCCCTCCGTGAATGTCAGCGACTTAGTCCGTCTTTTGCGGACGCTGCTCCCGCTTTTCGCCATGGCCACCGCGCCCTCTCCGGTCAAGCTTTCAACACTTCAGTCTCTTTGCTTTTTATTGAGATTGTGATGATTATGAAAATATTAAAAAGTAAGCCTCATGTTTAGCAAAAGATCATAATTCGTTGAATTTTAATTTACTATGAGCTTCGCAACGTTTTTTTAGCGGACAGCAATGATTTTTTATAAAATCTGCTATATGTAATATGTAAAAAGAAAGATTACCTATCTCGTGTATTCTATACATAAAAGAAAAAACTCGAAACTCTCCTTCATTTTTCAAAAAAATGTATTTTTGCGGTGCCGAATGGGAGAAATCATTTGGCCGAAGAAAGCGCATCGTTCGCTTTATTCCATCAGCGTGAACTTGGACACTTCACAAAAGTAGTATGGAATAAGGAGAGATGAATGCTGCCATTGGATTGTATACTCGTTTCAAACGCAATACATCCCCAGTGGAGCAATTCACTGACCTTATTAGTACTACAGGGAGTCCAAGCCCTACGCTGAATAATAAGCAAGGATGGAAGGCTCCACTTTCTTTTTTTATGTGTCCGTCATTTGAGCCGAGATGGCGTAAAAGTTGCACCCGACACAAATTAGGGATAAAGAAGAATGAAACACTTACATTTAGACAAAGTAAATCAAGGAAACCATTTTGTTGAAAAGCAGTATGTTGGATTGGTGAAGGAATGGGACGGAGAGTCTGTTCTATTGGGAAATGGCAGATTAAATATTGGGAATCTATCATTCCAAATTAGAGAAACTGAAGTAGATGCTCTCACAGTTACATACCTAGGAAGTTTTTCTGACGGCACTAATTTCAGAGCCGTCGTCCCTTCAAAAAGTTTTGTAGGTATTACCGGTGAAATGATAACAATTGTTAGCATTTATCACGATGGTTTTGCAGTAACTTTCAAAATATATTAACCATGAACTTCTTCCCAATCGAACTTATTCAATCGGCAAAAATATATTGCGACTCTACAATTGTTGCAATGAAACAAATGGAACAATCTAACGATGGTGAATTCTTTCTTGAAAGCATAGAATACCTTGCAGAACAATTTGCATCAAACAATCTTGAGGATGCAGCATACCAACAAGTTGTAAAATTCATTTCAGATACAGCAGAAAAATGGGTTCAAGAAGAAGGCTGGTCTCTAACTGATGTAGATGGTGTATGTTGGATGCTTGGAAAACTATGCAAAGCCTATTCTCGTAGTTTAAGAAAATCCATTTGTCCTTTTGATAAAATTTTTGAAGACTGTTTTGTATATTACTTTAAAAACCACTAAGTTAAATGGAGGATTTATAGAGATGAATTTGAGAGATCTTTATTTCCTGATGGCTGGGAAAGCCTATAAAGAACAGGATTACAAGAAAGCAGCCGAATTGTATCAAGAGGCGTTAAAGTATAAATGTGTCCCAGGAGGGTTGAATACTGATGCTTTATGCTATTCTAATTTGGGGATGGCACTTTCTGGGTATGGAGATTATCTACAAGCATACCTTTGTTTAAAAAAAGCTCAAAGCCTTGGACTGAATAACTTACCAATCGAAAGAGAACTCCGTTGGTTAAAGGATAATGCTGGAATAGGATAAAATACTTCTTGCAGTATTCAAACAAATAAACCTTAATTCCGCACACCTGTAATAGATTAAAAGGAATAAAATCCTGAGCAACAAAAAGTTGCCCAGGACATTGCCATGTCAGGAATTTCACCTATCTTAGTGGTGGAAAAACAAAAACAAGCAAAAGACTGACAGACATGGCAAAGATAGAGATTAAATCCGACAGGATCACGCCTTTCGGCGGAATTTTTCCCGTGATGGAGCAGTTTGACTCCATGCTTTCCCGGACGATAGACACCACGCTCGGCCTCAGGTGCAGGTCCTACGGCTACCGTTACAGCGAGATCATACGCTCGCTGATGTGCGTCTACTTCTGCGGCGGCACCTGCGTCGAGGACGTCACGAGCCACCTCATGCCTCACCTCTCGCTCCACCCAACGCTTCGCACATGCAGCTCCGACACCATCCTCAGGGCGATCGTGGAGCTGACGGAGGAGGACGTCAGCTCCTCGTCCGAGGCGGGGAAGAGCTATGCGTTCAACGCCGCCGAAAGGCTCAACGGGCTGCTGGAGGACGCCCTGCCCGCCACGGGAGGGCTGAAGGCCGGCGGACCCTTCGACCTCGACTTCGACCACCAGATCCTCGAGACCGAGAAGTACGACGCGAAGCCGACCTACAAGCACTTCCCC
>JAZUJS010000043.1:0-1968 GCA_045642865.1 Candidatus Nanosyncoccus sp. | reverse complement strand
TCCTATTCATATGTAAAAATACTTCATAACAAGGCGCTTTCAGGCATGCGAGGATATTTTTAAAAATATTTGTAGCCATTTTAGAAATTCGCTCGTATAAACATATGAAAGCAAACGAAAAGAGGTAATCATTATGGAAGGAAAACTTAGAGGACTTTTTGAATATAACCGATTTAGCGAAAACGCAAGACTCAGCAAACTCATTGAGGAAACTGATTCTCGCTATGGCACAGAACTCAGTGACAGCGACTTACTTCTTGTCAATGCAGCTGGTGAGCCAGATGAGCGTACACAAAATCCAGATCAATTTTACGCAAACAGACCATAAACAAGCAAAAAAATAGACAGGCACCAAGTGCCTGTCTTTTTTCATAAATATTTTAATTAATTACCTTATAAAGTTATTTACTTTACACAATTTTGGTGCTAGTATAATGATGTATAATTATCTTATGAGAGGTGCAACTTATGAGAAAAAGAATTATATGCATACTTTTGACTGCTGTTATGCTGCTCACACTAATACCAATCACGGCATTTGCAGCTGACAACACTATCACCAACGGCACGCCGAAAAGCGACAAAGAAACGAATCATGGCTATATCACCGTTGACGAGACGGCCGCAGAGGGTGACAAGGTTGAAGTGACCGTTGTTCCGAATGACGGCTATAAACTCAAGAGTTTGGTATATTCACCGACATCCAAGACCGTTGCCGATATTCTGCCTGAAGAATTTCCGGCTGCTGAACCCGATGTATCGGGAGCACCGGCAACCGCATGGAAGTCTGCCACGCCCGACCAGTTATGCTATCTCTCGTATGACAAGACAAAACTTTTCTTTTACACTGATGACGGAATTCCGGATAAGAGCTTTAGTATAAATACTGATGCGGTTGTTTCGGCTGACGAAGACGAAAATTATGTTTATGAAAACGGCACCGTTACAGTAACCTTCTCTATGAATGGGGAAAACGGCACACTTAATTCCGTTAATTTTGAGAATACGGCAAATGAGGCCTGGGACGGTACATATCAAGAGTCCGCGTGTGTTGCCGCCGGAACGGTGATTACCATGTATAACGGCGAGCAAAAAAAGGTTGAAGATTTGGAAATCGGCGATGTTATCCGAACATTTGATCATGAAAAGGGCGAAGTGTCCTCGTCACCTGTTTGCTTTATTTGGGAAAGCAAAAATGCCGCAAATGCTTTTACTTTGACCTTTGAGGGCAATATAAATGTTACGGTAATTGAAGCACATGGCTTCTATGATTGCGATGAAAATAGGTATGTATTTATCAATGTCGGAAATGCAAAGGACTATATCGGGCATCATTTCTACAATGCGGATACCGATAGCCGACTTGAATTAAAAAATATTGAAATAATGAATAACTGCATTGATGCTTATGCGGTTGCAACAAGCAAGCACCTTAACCATCTGTCAAACGGTATGCTTTCTATGTGCGACGGAACATTTGAAAAAATCGCAAACCTGTTTGAGTATGATAATCAGATGAAATATGATGCGGAGCTTATGAAAAAAGATATAGAAGATTACGGTTTGACTCCGCCGGAAAAGGTTCTAAAGTATAAAGGTTTTAATAAGGCGGACTATTATGACTATAATCTGCAATATTTGGATATCGCTTTGGGTAAGGGCTTGATTTCATATGAATGGATAGAGGCGTTGAGTGAATACTGTATAGCTAATAATATTTACGATATTTTACCCGTAGAAGAGGCACAAAATGGAAGCGAAACAAAGAAGATGCGGTTGATGTTTGCATCGGCTCCCAAGAAAATGCTGCTCAGTGCCCCAAATCCTGCAGCGGGAGACAGTGTAGAAATTAAAGCGGACACACAGGGTAAATACATCTTCACAATGCCTGCACAAAACGTCACCGTTACGGCGGAGTTTGAGGAAGTACCAGTAACCATTGCCGACATTTTGCCTGCTAATTTCCCA
>JAZUJS010000042.1:0-1848 GCA_045642865.1 Candidatus Nanosyncoccus sp. | reverse complement strand
ATATTCCGCCCTACAGCCAATAGCTAATGGCCAATGGCATTCATATCACAAAGATACAGCAATATCTCGAAAAAACAAAATAATTAACCGATTTTTTACAAATTCCACCAATTATGCCGTCCAGAGGAAACAACGCACACACAAAATATAAACGCAAACCTTAACGCACACGCAAACGATTTTATATTATCCCGAATTAGTGAATTGGTGAATTTTCACTTCTTTTCCTATAGTTTTTGAATTCACACGAATTACCATGCCTAAAGGCATAGAGGCCATCTGGACGGCTTACTTATTGACTCGTAGACCACCCATTCGGGTAATATTAAAAGAAAATGTTTTGAAAATCATCATGTCCTCATACGTGGGTATTTCAAAACGTAAAAAGTCAGCTTGCTGACATTAAAAACCCAAACGGTTAAAAAAAAATGCTCTGCGAGCTTTAAAACCCATCCGGATGGCTTACTTGTTGACTCGTTGACTTGTTGACTCGTTGACTCAAAATAAATTTCGAACACGGAACGCACGGAATGCACGGAATCAGTAATTCCTCGTTAACAGTGTACTTTATATCATTTCTTCCGTGTTTTCCGTGATTTCCGTGTTCGTCCCTTTCATGGGCAGTCAACGAGTCGCGGGTCCTGTAATTCGAACGCCGAGTTTAATCCCCAATCAAAGGACGTGCACTTATTGTTTCACTAATTCACTAATTCGTGGATAAATAAAACCCTAACGGGTGGTCTACAAGTCTACGAGTCAACAAGTCAACGAGTTTCTACGGCACATCCCTTTGGGCTGTGGGCTAAGGTAAGGATTTTTGTCATTTTCTGATCCCCGCACGCCACTTCGTTCGGCGTACGGGGTTACCCACCGCGTGCCAGGGCTCGCTGGATCCTCTTCCAGACGAATGCTATGGTTATGGAGTCCACGAGTGACCACCGCGCAGCATTTTGCGTTTGCGTTATCTTTTGCGTAGGCGCAGCCTTTTTTCAAAAAAATATTTGGTAATTCAATTTTTTTGCTGTATATTTGCAAGGTAAACCAATAAACAACCACCTAGTCTTGACCGTGACAAATTCATAATAATTACAGATTATGCTAACATCAAGAATTATCCTAACAGCGATAGTAATATCAATTTCTTCTATAGTAAATGCAGTCACCATCAAATCGCCTAAATACGAATATGCGTTTAGTGCGATGAAGCAGGTGGCAATCAAAAAGGTAGACTTGAGCAAGGATAATACTGTCGTGACATTCAAGTTGAATGATGGTGCTGGTGGAATCCGTATAGGACGAGATATTTACATCATTGAGGATGGAGGAATTGCTCACCCTGCAACAGCCATAAATGGTGCTGATTTTGATGCGACTATTACTTCTGAGTTAGGAACTCAACGTGAGTTTACTGTAACATTTGCACCATGCACAAATCTCCGTACCCAATGTCTTGACATCATTAACGGCAACGACAGAATATATGGGATTCATGATGCTGATGTTTCGATAAATGTTCCACAGCATGAACCTAAAATAGATGTTACTGAGACACAGCGAAGATCCTTCACTATGGATTCAGTCGAGATTGTCGGCAAGATTCCGGGATATAAATCTACGACTCCACAAAACATATACTGTCAGTACCGTCACGTTTACAAAGACATTGACAAAGACAAACGTCATGTAGCATTGGCAGCAGATGGTACATTCCGCATGAAGTTGGCAGCAGACCACCCAGAACTTGTTCTTTTGATAATTTATGACAGAGACAAACAAGTGCATGAAGGGCAAGAACTTGCATCGAATATATTTGTCAGACCTGGCAGCCGACTCAATCTTACAATACAT
>JAZUJS010000041.1:0-5399 GCA_045642865.1 Candidatus Nanosyncoccus sp. | reverse complement strand
TTACCGGTTTACCAAAGCGCGAAGAAGCTGAGGTGGGCATTAATGAGCAATTAATCGTTGAGTATTACTCACGCTAAGGAGAAAACTAGAATATGACAACTAAAGTTATTCATGAAGCTGCACTTGCAAATGTAAAAGAGCTTAGTGCAAATAGCGCTGAATTTACCATCAAGCCACTTTACTATGGCTATGGTAATACTCTTGGAAACTCACTTCGCCGTGTTCTTCTTTCAAGCGTCAAAGGTGCTGCGATTACCGCTTTTTCAATCGAAGGCTCAACTCATGAATTCGCTGCTATCAAAGGCATCCGCGAAGATGTTGTCGATATTATGCTTAACTTGAAGAATATTCGCTTCAAGTGCCATAACGACAATCCAGTCGAACTTACTCTTGAAATCAAGGGTAGCGATCAATCAGAAAAAGATGGCGACAAACGCGTCGTCGCTGGCGACATTAAACTCCCAGCTGACGTCGAAATCGCAAATCCAAACCAAGTTATCTGCCACATCGATGATCCTAAATTCGTCCTCAAGATGAACTTCGTCGTCGAAACCGGTCGCGGATATCTTACAATCGAAAAGTCAGGTGAAGAACGTATCCACGGCGACATGATCGCCCTCGATGCTGTATTTACTCCAGTCCTTCGTGTCCGCTATAAAGTTGAAAACACTCGTGTCGGTCAAGATACGAACCTTCAACAATTAGTTATGACCATTGACACCGATGGTACTCTCTCTCCAAAGGAAGCCTTTGAAGAAGCAGCTGCTATCCTCGTCAATCAATATACCGCCCTCGCTGGTAGCACCAAAGTCGAATCTGCACCAGCTCCAGGCCTTAAGTCTGAAGAAGATGATTCAAACCTCATGCTTCCAATTGAGGATCTTGATCTCTCAGCAAGGACCGCTAATGCACTTTTGAACAATGATATTAAAACCGTTCGTGATCTCGTGATGCTTTCAGAAAGCGATCTCAAAGACCTCAAAGGTTTCGGTTCAAAGGCATTAGATGAAGTTAAAGAAAAATTAACGGAGTTAAAATTCTAATATGCATCGCCACGGATACAAAGGCCGCAAATTCGGCCGCGAAACCGATCAGAGATTGGCACTCACTCGTGGATTGATGTGTTCTCTGATTAAATATCAATCAATTACAACTACTCTCGCCAAGGCAAAAGAAATTCGCCGCGGAACTGAGAAGTTAATTACCCTCGCAAAGAAGGGTGGCTTGGCTAACCGCCGCCTCGTTATCGCTCGTTTGAACGACATCGAAGTTGCTGACCTTCTCTTCGACGTAATTGCTCCACAAGTTAAGCGCGATTCCGGCTACCTCAAAATTGAGCACGCTGGCTTCCGCCGTGGTGACAACTCGGAAATGGGCACCATCTCTTTTGTAGATGAAATCAGCCTTGAAACCAAATCCGACAAGAAAGAGCAAAAAGCTGAAAAACCAGCCAAGAAGGAGACTAAATAATGAAAACCTATTCTCAAAAAGGTTCAGAAGTTAGCCGCGAATGGTGGGTTATCGACGCCTCAACTCTTCCACTCGGTAAACTCGCTGTTGTTATTGCCGATAAGTTGATGGGTAAATCAAAAGTTACCTACACCCCACATATCGACAATGGCGACTACGTCGTCGTTACCAATGCTAAAAACATTGTTGTAACCGGCAACAAAATGGTCGATAAGAAATATTATCGCCATAGCGAATTCCCAGGTGGTTTGACCGAACTTAAGCTTGAAGAAGTTATCGAAAAGAATCCTTCTCTCGCAATTAAAGAAGCAGTCAAGGGAATGCTCCCAAAGAACAAATTAGCAGCTGATCGTCTTGCACGTCTTCGTGTTTTCGATGGTGCAGAACATACACATACTGCTCAAAATCCAAAGGAGATTAAATAATGGCTACGAAAACCTACGTTTATGGCTTAGGTCGCCGCAAAGCTGCGACTGCAACCGCACGCCTCTACAAAGGCAAAGGTGAAATCACCATCAACGATAAGCCAGCTCTCGAATATCTTTCCGGGAACAAAACTTATCTCGCAGAAATCACTGACCCACTAGCTCTCACCGGCAAACAAAAAGATTATGATATCACAATCGTTGTTAAAGGTGGTGGCCTTGCAGGTCAAGTTGATGCAATCAAACTTGCCATCTCTAAAGCATTGACTCTCGAAGCTCCAGATCTTCGCCCAATGCTCAAGAAGGCAGGCTTCGTCGCTCGCGATCCACGCGAAAAAGAACGCAAAAAATACGGTCTTCGCTCAGCTCGCAAACGCGAACAATTCTCAAAGCGTTAATCCGCTACGAAAGAAAAATAATCCTCCAATTAGGGGGATTATTTTTCTATATAAAATCCAACATTCCGCTTATGATGTGATATACTTAAATTAATGAGGAGGAAAACAATCATCGGAATTATTGTAGTTAACGCCGCCTTTTTGCTGGCGATTATTGTCCTTTTTGCCCTCCATATTACAAAAACTAGCACGGTAGATATTCTTGTTGCGCCACTTGATGCCAAAGTCCTCATCAATGGTAAAGAATATCAAAATCGCTCCGCTTATAAAATGCGCCCAGGCAGCTATGATGTTGAAATCTCGCGCGAGGGATTCGAAACGAAGCATACTAAGCTAACCGTCGAAGATGGCACAACGAAGCTTTATGATTACCTCAAAGATAATAGATCGTCCGAAGGTCTCCTATCTTATGTTTATGAGGGAAATAAAATGGCAAACGTTATGCTTCTCCAAGAAATTGATGCGCCAGAAAACCGTGCCACAGTTAGTGAATATAAATCACAACTCATGCTTATCGAAAATGAACTCCCGCTCGGTTATTCTGAAGTGGATGATTGGGGCGAATGGCGTCGTTTTACCGTCCTTACTAGCACTGAGAACTGTTACAAATTGGCTTGTCTTGAAATCACCGGCATTATGGGCGAAAATAATCGTGAATTCGCCATAGAATATCTCAGCTCGCTCGGTTTTAAGATGAATTATTACACTATACGTTATGAAGAAATGGGGATTTAATGATGTTTAAGCACTCAAAACAAGAAATTCTTACGCGTATCTTTGCCCCGTTGGCTGTTTTTGTCTTGCCATTGATTTTTGTCGCGACTTGCTACGCTATTACAGAGGCGCAACTGGAAAAATATTCCCAGAGTGGCATCATTTTTTATGACCCAGGCGACGAGGTTAATAAGAATTTTTGTAATAGTTATAATGGTGGCGAAGTTACCAATGCGCAACTTGATGCGACCTCCAGCAACGACGAACGTCTCAGGCTCGTAACTGAGACCTATGGCGAACTGGCCATGCTTCTGCAGGAGGAATATGGCTTGCCGTGGGAATTGGTTTTCGCGCAAATGCTCCATGAATCGGCCGTGGGCAGCACGGGTGTAGCCGCATCAATTAAGGCCGCAACTGGCCGCTATAACTTCCTCGGTATGACTTGTACGACTGGTCCTGGTCTCTATGCGACGAGTTGTTACCAGAGTACGAACCATAATTTCAATGTTTACGATTCGATTTCTGTCATGATTGCTGCCTGGTCGACCTCGTATGGCCGCAACGGCTACTATAACGCCGCCTTCGCCTACCTTGACCCAAAAAGCTATAATCTCGAGAGCTTTGTAAATACTTTCTTAAATGTTTATGCGCCAACTAGTGACGGTAACGATGTTAATGGCTACACGAGCGCCGTTATGGCCTCAATTAATGGCACAATTCATGATGTGGCCAAGAAAAAAGGCTGGCTAACATCAGAAGAACTCGCAAAATCTAAAAACATTCCTGTAGGCGGTCGTTGGCCAATCGATGGTAAAAAAGGTATTCTAACAGATATTAAGAATAAATATGGCGAAAATCAAATTCCGCTTCCGTCGCTTTCGTCACAATGTACGCCTACGAGTACGCATATTGAGGTAGTTGAGCCAATCTATCCACTCAATCAAGACTCTGACAATATCGCCTGCCCGAAGGAAACAATCGACCTGGGCGTCTATGACCAAGCCCATTTCCAGGGCAACCAAATCAAAATCCGTCTCTGCGCTCTGCCAAATCTACATTCTGATGCTGACGAGAGTAAGCGTGGCAATAAGTGGTATATCGAAGGAGCGGACAACTACGCAATCGTAAGCTCACGTGTGGCTGGAGCCTTCTATGCGATGGTGCAAGATATCAAGTTAAATTACGGATGGGACATTTCCGTCTCCTCGGCATTTAGGACGCTCGAAAAACAGCAATATTTTTACGACTGTTATAAGGAGGGCCAAAAGGTGAAAGATAAGTCGACTGTCTGTAACCATGGTAACTATGCTGCGGCACCTACCACATCGAGACACGAAAGCGGCTACGCAATCGATCTTAACGTTGATAAAATTACTAGCGATCAGCAAGTAATTGATCAAAACTACAACTGTGCTTCGACCAACGCGTCAATGTCTCAGTTGACGGATTCCAACGCGAAAGTTAACCGCTGGTTTGGTGAGCAGAGCAAGATTCTCTGCGACGTGCTCGGAAAGTATAAATTGAAACGTAATGTTAAAAATGAGGTATGGCATGTCGACCCTGAAGGATAAAATTCAAGCAAATTTTTCAACCAAAGATATTAAATGGCTAGTCGCCGAAGTGATTTTTGTAATTGTAGCAATCCTTGTCATCCGTAACCTTACCAGGATAGACGTGGTTGTCCCAACGATAAAAATGCAGAATTCTTCAGTGCTCAACGATAAAATCTCCAGCCAAGACATTGAGCTACTTGAGCGCGAAATCTACAAACAGGCAAAAACCGACGTCGCAAACTATGAAACCGCAACCGGTGAGGCCATAATTAGAGAAGACACTATCTCGAATGTCTATCTTAAGGCGACCGATGTGACAATTACTCGTTTCATTATTGATTACGAAGCCCTGAAGAGTAGCTATCAAGTTAGCCTAATTTCTTCGAAGGACACTAATAATTCCACGGTTAAAACCTATCAATACGAGCTCGAATCCGTCTATTGTGCCGCTGAAGACGACCAAAAATACGCGGATCACGCCTGTGATAACTCATATGTGCGGATAATTGAGGCGAATGCGATCAACGTATTTGCAATCGATGCTACTTTCGAAACGATTGCTAATGTTGTCCTCGACGACAATAATCAATTAGTCGTAACTCCACGCGACGACTACACTGAGGACGATGCGAATGCTGAGCTCCAAAAATTTGCAAGTAGTCTTGGTTATAAGCTCACCAGATAAAAAATGCACCACCTACATACAACCTTCAGAACCTTTGCAACATTTGGCTAGGTGTTCTATAACTTAAACCTAAGTGTATACGATGATAATTATAGAAGTCAATATATGTAAGTATTTTGTCGTCTAATTGCTTAAGTGACTCACTTTCTAAATA
>JAZUJS010000040.1:0-47456 GCA_045642865.1 Candidatus Nanosyncoccus sp. | reverse complement strand
AGTTATCTGCGCAAAAAAATAGACCAAATTAGTTCAAAAGTCAAAATTAAAACCATTAGAAACTTAGGATATAAACTTACCGATGTTTCATAAATTGCGTAATAAATTTATTTTGTTCAATGTCGGGATTACTACGATTGTTGTAATTATTGTGTTTTCAATTATTTATGTTTCAACAACAGAGTCGGCTATGCGACGTCCCCCAATAGGGCATATACCACCTGCCTATACGAATGATATAAAAAATTTTGTCACAGAAATGGTAAAAAACGAGAGAAACAATGCTTCAAAAGAGCTACTCACGATTTTAATTTTTTCCGGAATTGCCATTGAACTATGTGTAATTATTATTTCGTATTTTCTTGCCGATATCGCTATAAAACCAGTCAAAGAAGCCTACGAATCGCAAAAAATCTTCATTGCTAACGCTTCGCATGAAATTAAGACGCCGCTTGCGGCTATTTCCGCTAATCTCGAAGCTGCGGATATTAAGAATAATCAATGGATAGAAAATATAGAGTATGAAACCAAGAAAATTACTAGTTTAAATGATAGTTTATTAAAACTAGCTAAAGCCGACACAATCATTCTAAATAATAAAAGAGAGCAGGTGGACTTAAGAAAAATAATTGAAAAAGAATTAAAGACAGCCACTTCACGTCTTGGGGAAATTACATTAAAAAAATCTTTAAAATTAAGTATTAAAGAAATCAATAAAGATGATTTTTGTGAAGTTTTTAATATTTTATTAGATAATGCTATAAAATATTGCAGTTCAAGAATAGAAATATGTCTTTTGGGATCAGAGATAATTATAAAAAATGACGGAAAATTAATTCCAAAAGATAAACTCTCGCATATTTTTGAACGCTTCTATCAGGTGGATAAGAGTATGGAAGGCTCAGGACTTGGCCTTCCCATCGCATATTCGATAATTAAGCGTAATGGTTGGAAAATTACAGCTGAAACCGACGATAAGTTTAATATTTTTACGGTTACAATATAGGGTTCTTGCCCAGTCTCTGAAAAGTAAAGAATAAAAAAATAACCCTTTGGGTTATTTTTTTATTCTTGACTCCCGGGACTGGGCGTGTGATTTGGCTGAGGCCAAATCACTACGTTCCTCCTCGCTCAAAAAAACTAAAATAAATTTTAGTTTTTTATTCGCTTCGTCGTCCGTCCGAACCAGCTGAAGCTGGTTCTTGCCCAGTCCTCGAGATAGTAATTAGAATAAAAATAAGCCCTGCAGGCTTGTTTTTATTCTAATGGCTCCCGGGACTGGGCTCGAACCAGCAACCTCGAAGTTAACAGCTTCTTGCTCCACCATTGAGCTACCCGGGAATATGAATTGATTATATCATAAAAATAAAATTTGTGGGGAAAAATCTTTGACTTTATCTTTATTGGAACTTGTGGTAAAATATAGGGAAGAATTTTTGCGTTTTTTGACGCGCATGAAAATGTTTAAAAATAGAAAGGAGAGCTAGCAAATGGAAAAGAAAACTATTCAAATTGCCGGTTCAATCACGGTAGATGAGCTAGCTAAGGCGCTCGGACTTTCGGTGACGTCTTTAATCGGGGAATTGTTTAAGAACGGAATTATGGCGACGATTAATCAGCGCCTTGATTTTGAGACCGCTTCAATTATTGTTGAAGAGCTTGGCCTCGAAAACGTTACTCTTGAGCGTAAAAATACTGCTACTAAGACTTCAGAATTGCGTCATGAGTTGTCTGATAAAGCCGTGGTGCGTCCGCCAGTTGTAGCGGTGATGGGTCACGTTGATCATGGTAAAACGACCCTTCTTGATACTTTGCTTGGAAAAAAGACGGCAGCAGGCGAGGCTGGTGGTATTACGCAACATATTTCAGCTTACCAGCTCGAGCATGAAGGCCGCCTGATTACTTTCTTGGATACGCCAGGGCACGAAGCTTTTGCGGCAATTCGTCAGCACGGTGCAATGCTTACGGATATTGTGGTAATTGTGGTTGCAGCCGATGATGGCGTGAAGCCACAGACGGTTGAGGCAATTAAATTTGCGCAATCGGCTAACGCGAAGATTATCGTTGCTATTAACAAGATTGACCGTGAAGGTGCCGATATTGACCGCACGAAGGCTGATTTGTCGCAACATGGTTTGCAACCTGAAGAATGGGGTGGCGATATTACGATGGTGCCAATTTCAGCAAAGCTTGGTACGAATCTTGATAAATTACTGGATATGATTTTGTTGACGGCTGACATTGAAGAATTGAAGGCTGATGTTGATATCCCGTCCGAAGGTCTTGTGATCGAATCGCACATGGAGACCGGACGCGGCTCGGTGGTGAATTTGCTTGTGACTGGTGGGGAACTAAAAGTCGGCGAATTTATCGTAGCTGGTACGACTTATGCAAAAGTGCGCACAATGCTAGATTGGCGCGGTAAGCCAAAGGGAAAGGCTACGCCTTCAGTGCCAGTGACGGTAACCGGTTTTAAAGATTTGCCAAATTTCGGTGATCGTTTTGTTGAGGTGGCAGATGAAAAAACTGCTCGCAAGATGGCACTTCTTAATGCGCAAGCTGCTGCTGACGAGAGCGCTTCGGCTAACGTAACATCTTCAGATTTGCTTCGCATGATGAATACGGCTGATAATTCTAAGGTCTTTAATGTGATTATTAAGGGTGATGTGCTTGGCTCGGTCACTTCAGTGGTGGATTCGTTGAAGTTGATTGATACGAAGGGTGAAATTACGCTTAATATTGTTTCGACCGGTGTGGGCGACATCAATGAAAACGATGTTTATATGGCTGCCGGTGAAAATACTGTTGTTTATGGTTTTAATGTTTCAGTGCCAATTAATATTTCAAAGATGGCAGCACGTGATGGCGTGAAGATTAAGACTTACCGCGTGATTTACGAGTTGCTTGATGACGCTAAACACGAGATGGAAAACTTGCTCGATGCGGAAATTGTCGAGGAAGACCAGGGTGAAATGAAGATTAAGGGTGTCTTTAGAACTGAGAAATCTTCAATTATTGCTGGTGGTGAGGTTTTGACCGGTTCGGTAAAGGCTGGTATGCTTGCACGCGTAATTCGCAATAAAGAATATATTGGTGAAGTGGAAGTTACTTCTGTTCAGAAGGAAAAGATGGACGTGAAGGAGCTGACGGCGGGCGAAACTGGTGGTTTGGCACTTAAGACCGAGCATAAGATTACAGTCGAACTTGATGATCGTTTGAAATTCTTTACGCGCGAAATGCGTCGTAAGACATTGTAAGATAAAAGGGCGACGGAGTCATTCAGAATAATGCATAGATAAGCAAAAGCATCTTGATTTTTTGTGGTTTTGTACGTTATAATAAGCTTATGGAATTTAACGAAGATTTTCTAGCAGAAATGGGCCTCACGGCAATGCCGGCAGAGCAAAAACAAGAATTCTTGCGTTTTGTGCAGGAAGAGCTTGAAATTAGAATCGGTGAAAGGATTTCAAAGGGCCTTTCCGAAGCTCAACTCAATGAGTTTGACATGATTTCTGATCAAAAAGAAGCTGCCGCTTGGCTCGAAAAAAACCGCCCAGATTATCGTGAAATTGTCGAACGTACAATTAACGAAATCAAGGCTGAGATTCGTTCAAATCGCGCAATGCTTTTGAGTTAGTAGATGATAAAAAGCGCTTTTTTACGAGCGCTTTTTTGTGTTCTTGTGTTTTATTTGGCGTAGCCATTTAGGAATGATTTGGCATCCATTGGCTTTTTGCCGGCAGGCTGCAATTCGTCGACAATAATGTAAATTCCGTTTTTACATTTTATGGCCAGTTCGGAAGGAGTAACAGAGGTGTGCGCCTTGAGAATAATACACTCTTTTTTGTAAAATTCGAATTTACTTTTTGGGTAATTTTGGAAGGCAATTATTTGTCTAAGCAATTCTTCGGCAGTGTGATTGACTGGATCGAGGTATGACATGGATTTGTCAAACTTCGCAGTAAAAGTTGGCTCGCCAACTTGCGGCTTTGGCTCTGGCAAATTGGTGAGATTTTCGACTAGCCAGTTGGCGCCGGTTTCTGCTAGGGCTTGGTAAATGGCGAGTTTTTCGAGTGGAAGATTTTGGAGCGTAGTTTGATAAAAGATTGGACCTGCATCCATGCCTTTCACTAGTTTCATGATAGATACGGAAAAATCAGTATCACCATTTAAAATGGCGGATTCGATCGGGGATGAGCCGCGATATTTTGGCAAAAGGGATGGATGAATATTAAGAATGCCTTCTGGCTCAAAAAGGTCAAGCACGTCGCTTTTAATCATGACACCAAAGGAGGCTAATACTCCGTGGGCAGTAGGATTTTGAGCTTTGAGTTCTTTGACGGTGGCGAGATCTTCTTTGGTGCGGGCGTGAAAAATAATTTCAAATGAGCTGCTGAGAACTGCTTTGGTGTAGTCGGCAAGTGGTCCGTTGCCAAAAAAGATGATTTTTTCCATGTTAATCGTCCGGAAAGAGTTCTTTATTGTTTTTGATTTCTGACTCGTAATCTTTGATTGGGTCCAAATCGCCTTTGTCGTTCATTTCGTAGAAAGCATCTTCGACGTCACGAACATGGTCGATAAAGAGAATGCCGTTGAGGTGATCGATCTCGTGCATAAGAACGCGGGCCAAATCATCTTCGGCTTTAATGCGAACTTCGGTGCCATCTTCGAGCTGAGCTTTAACTTTGACCTTGGAAGGGCGTGGGACCATAGCGTAAATACGAGGCACAGATAGACAGCCTTCGTAATCACGGACGACTTTGCCTTCAGCTTTGATGACTTCTGGGTTGATAAGAGCGGTAAAGGTGTTGTTGTTTTTGTCTTCCATATCATCACGCACAATAATAATACGTTTGTTGATACCCATTTGTGGAGCGGCCATGGCGGCGGAAAGTTCATATGGGTGTTCTTTTTCCCAGTCAAGGGAAAGCTTGCGCATATCATTGATGATGTCAATTGTTTCATCGTCGATTTCGCTAACTTTGGTTGATTTTTCGCGGAGACGCGGATCGGGCGTAGTGATAATTTTCATGCCTATATTATATCATAATAGGGATGGTTGGTCGAGGGCGATGCATTATGCATCATAATAGTGATGGTGGGTCGAGGGTGATGTGAAAATTTGGGTCGAGCGGTTGGAGGGATTGGACGAGTTCGGCGCGAGATTTGGCACGAGCGATGATTTGCCAGGTGCAACCGCGCGATGTGTGCTCGTGAAACGAAGGGGTAGGCGCGGAGACTATAAGGTGGGGGTTGTCGGAAAGCTGCTTGAAGGCTTCGCGAATCTTGCGGACGGCGATTGACTCGGTTTTGTAGGTAATTTCAAGTTTAGCAAGGAAGGTAAAGGGTGGAAAATGAGAGAGACGGCGTTTTTCTAGGGTGTAATCGGCGAAATCAAGATAATTATGGTGGACGGCGAAGTTGATTACTTCGGAGTCTGGGCGGAAAGTTTGAATGAAAACTTCGGCTTTGTCGATATGGCCACGGCCAACGCGGCCAATAACCTGAGTAATAAGCTCAAAAGTGCGTTCTTCGGAAGAATAATCTGGTAGTGATAAGCCGGCGTCGGCCTGAACGATGCCAACGGTGGCAAGATTTGGGAGATCGAGACCTTTGGCGATGGTCTGGGTGCCAATAATGATGTCTATTTCGCCATTTTTAACCTGATCATAGAGGGCATCCAGGGAAGAGTTTTTGTCATTATCGGCGTCAAAACGGGCAATTTTGGCATTTTTGAAGAGTTTTTTGAGCTCAGTTTCGAGCAATTTTGTGCCAAAACCTTTATGTAATATATTTGGTGAGCCACATTTTGGGCAGGCGTGAGGGACTTTTTCGTGGTGGCCGCAGGTGTGGCAAATTAGTTCATAGGTGTCGGAGTGTAGGGTGAGTGGCAGGAAACAATTAGGGCAAAGTAGCTCTTCGCCGCAGTTTTCACAGATTGAGAGCGGGGAGGAACCACGACGATTATGGAAGATGAGGGTTTGGCGGTGATTTTTGAGGTTTTCATCGATTGAATTTAAAAGTGGAGTGCTAAAATAACGGTTTTTGCTAAAATTTTCGCGTTTTTTGAAGTCGATGATGGAGATTTGGGGCTCGATGGCGGTGATTTTGGCTTTCTCATTGAGGGAAATGAGGGAATTTTTGGATTTTGCAAGGTAGAAATCTTGGACGAGCGGGGTGGCAGAGCCTTCGATGCAGCTGATTTTGAGGGTTTTTGCAATAAAACTGGCGAGGCGGAGTGTTGAATATTTAGGCGAATTTTCTTGGAAATAGGTCGATTCGTGGCATTCATCGATAATGATTGCTCCTAGATTGTGAATAGGGGCGAAAAGGGCAGAACGTGGACCAATGATGATTTGGGGCTCGGTAGTATTGAGAAGTTTTTCCCAGATAAGATGACGCTCAGCTTCGGTTTGATGGGAGTGAATAAGGGTGACTTTTTGGCTGAAAGTTTGTTCAAAAACCCGAACAAGTTGGCTGGTTAGGGCGATTTCTGGCACTAAAAGGATAGTGGATTTTTGGCCTAGAAGGGCATTTTTAGCCGTTTCTAGGTAGATATTAGTTTTTCCGCTTCCCGTTACGCCATGCAGCAGCTTAGTGGCTTCTTGGGCCTCCTGAAGGCCTAGAAGGGCATTTTTTTGGTGCTTATTAAGCTCGATGATGGGCAATTTAGGGGTTTGTTCGGTTTTTTGCGAGTTTTGAGCAGCTAAATTGGTGCGGCGTTTCTTATTGATGCCTTTTGGCAAAATTAACGACAGAATAGTTGGTAGTGGCACAATATAATATTGTGACATCCAAACGATTAATTTTAGCAGGTGGGTCGGCAGTGGTGTTGAATACAAAATTTTCGAAATTGGTTTCGTGGCAAAATTTGGTTGCGCAACTTTTTTAAAAATTACACCAATGGCGGTTGTTTTGCCGAGTGGAATTTCAACAATAGTGCCAGGTTGGAGCGGGGAAGCAAAAGAATAGGTCAAAACGCCCGCGTCTTTGCGGAAGAGCTTCTCTGGTATTACCTCATAAAACATGCTTCTATTATACACTAATTCAATCAGTTAATAGAGGTGAAAAAATGTTGTATTTTTTACACGAAAGTGCGGAATGTATGTTACAATGGTTGTAATAAAAAGCGAGGTTTTATGTTAGATATGCTAGTTACCTCCAGAGTAAGGAGGAAGATTATCGTGGTATTCGCAAAATACCCGGATTTCAAGACTCATGTGCGGGGTCTAGCCAAGCTGATTAAGGAAGATCCGGGCAATATTCAGCGTGAATTGTCTAAGCTGACGGCTGCAAAATTTTTGATCATGACCAAAAAGGGAAATACAAAGACTTATCAAACCAACAAACAATATCCGATTTTGAAGGAATTACAGAGTATTGTAATTAAAAGTCAAAAGGGAACTAAGCCGAATAAAACTATTGGATAACTTTGGGAAAAGTGATGAACAAAATTTTTGAACACTTAATCTCAAAGCGTGGGCTGAATGATGATTTTTTGCATCCGCAATACGAAAAATTGACGGATGCGTTTTTGTTGCCCGATATGGAAAAGGCGATTGAGCGCGTTAAAGCGGCTATCTCGCGTCGGGAAAAGGTTTTAATTTATGGTGATTATGATGTTGACGGTGTGACCTCGAGCACATTGATGGAGCAGGCGCTAAAGATGGCCGGAATAAAAGAGGTGGAAATAATGTTGCCGGACCGTTTTGCGGATGGGTACGGGATGAGCCCGAAGCTGGTAAAACGCGCTGAGGAACAGGGGATTGGGTTGGTGATTACGGTGGATTGTGGGTCGGCGAATAAAGAAATTGTTCAAGATTTACAGGGGAAAAATATTGATGTGATCATTACGGATCATCACGAGTGCACGCGCGAGTTGCCGGACGCGGTGGCGGTTGTGAATCCAAAACGTCAGGATTGTGATTTAGCGGATGTGCATGATTTGGCGGGTGTGGGAGTGGCATTCAAATTGGCTCAGGGTTTAGTGAAAGTTGGGTTGATTCCGGATGGACAAGAAAAATGGTTACTTGATTTGGTTCTGATTGGTACAATTTGTGACAATATGCCGCTTGTGCGAGAGAACCGTATTTTGTGTTATTTTGGGCTAAAGGTGCTTGCAAAGTCGAGGCGGGCGGGGTTGGTCGAATTATTTAAATGTGCGGGCGTGAGTAAGTTTAATTCTGAGACGATCGGTTTTCAGATTGGTCCACGACTTAATGCAGCTGGTCGTATTGAGTCGGCGGATTTAGCTTTAAATCTACTCAGAGCAAAATCTAGTGCCGAGGCGGCCGCTTTGGCTAGTAAGCTTGAGCAGTTGAATTCGCAGCGTAAGAGCGAGCAAAATGAGGCGATGGCGGAGATTGAAAAACGTGGCGTGTCGGCGGAGCCGGTGATTATTGAGGCTGGTGATTGGCATGAGGGAATTTTGGGAATTGTGGCGGGGCGCTTGGTTGATAAATATAGGTGTCCGGCCTTTGTTTTGTCGAAGGTTGGTGAAGGCATAATGAAAGGTTCGGGGCGCAGTTTTGGTGATTTTAGTCTAGCTGAGGCTTTGGCGGCTTGTGGGGACACCATTATTAATGGTGGCGGCCATGCTGGTGCGGCGGGCGTAAAAATTGAGACGGGGAAGGTTTCGGATTTTTGCGAGCAAATCAATGCTTATTATAAAAGTCTGAAGCTTCAGGAGCAGGAAAAATATTTTTATCAGGCGGAAGATTTGAGTGTTGAAGAACTTGGCGACATCAATTTGGAATTGATTGATGATTTGGCGCAGCTTGAGCCTTTTGGAGAGGGGAATGCGGAGCCAATTTTGTTACTTTCTGATGTTGAAATAATGGAAGTGCGAGTGATGGGGCAAGATGGCAAACATTTGTGCTTGATGGTGCAAGGGAAGGATCGAAAAATATTAAAATTGGTTGGTTTTTCGGTCCCCCAGCAATGGTTTTTGAATGCGCCGGGTGATCACGTGAATATTTTGATTCAAATTTGTGAAAATGAATGGAATCATATCCGTTCGGTGGAAGGCAGAATTATAAATATATATGCATAATATTTAAATAGCAAAGAAAATAAATTGTATGCGGTTTGGGAAGAAAATTAAATTTTTCCATATGCTATAATTAATGTATGAAAATTTTATGGACAGATGGTAGTGCTTCGCCCAATCCGGGGCCGGGTGGTTTTGCGGTGCTTGAAGATGGTAAGCCGGTGCGCCTTGGCGCTGAAAGGAATTCTTCAAATATTCGCATGGAAGGTTTCGCTTTGATTGCGGCTATAGAATATGCCGGCGCGGAAGGGTGTGAAATTCACACTGATTCGGAATTTTGGATTAATGTTTTAACAAAATGGGCGCCAGGTTGGGAAGCAAAGGGCTGGAAGAAGTCAACGGGCCCAATTAAGAATCTTGAAATCGTTCAAAAACTATATGGACTTTATAAACAATATCCAGTAAAGCTAGTTTGGACTCGTGGCCATGTGGGGACTGAGTATAATGAGCTGGCGGATGAATGGGCAAATAAGGCCCGGAAAGGAGAAACTTTATGAAAAAAATTATCGTAAAATGCAAGCTTGCTAGTCGTGAAAAGTTTGAACAACGTCTAGATGATGTCGATATGGATTTTGGTCCGGTTTATTGGCAGCATGATCGCGTTTTCGTGCCAAAAGGATACCGCCGTGGAATTAATATGCCACGCCTTATTATGCGTACTGAGATGAAATCTGTTGATAAACCACCGAAATACTATTTGATTTTGAGGCGCCACATTGAGGATTCTGGTGTTGATGTGTTCGAAGAAACTGTTGTAAAAGATTATTCTGGTATGGTGAATATTATTTTACAACTTGGCTTTAAGCCACAAAAAGAAGTTTCGCGCCGTCGCCAGGAATTAAAGGTAAACGATAATATCGTGCTTTATCTTGATAATATTGATGGTGTGTCGGGTGTCTATGCTAAGCTTGAGACTGGACTTTCGGATGGTGATTCGGTTGAATCTGTGAAAGATGAGTTAATCAAAACCATGGCCGTCTTTGGCGAAAAAGATATTATTGAATCGGCATACGCGGATGTTGATTAATTGGAGTAAAAAAATACCGGCTTTCGGGCCGGTATTTTTGTTTGGGCTAATTAGCCGCGTGGTGGTTCGCCATCTGGTTCGCCAAGAAGTTTTTTGGACTTAATTTCGTAGCGGCGTCCGTTGACTGGAGAAACATAATAATCTTCGTTCAACAAATTTACGAACATGGATAAATCTTTGTCATCCATGATAATGATTGAGCCATCGTCGTCGGTCATGAGTTCGAGTTGCATTTCGTCGGCATAGTCGATGAGCTTATCTTGTGGCATTTCTTCGGAAATTTCCATGGCTTGGAGTTTTTTTAGGATTGGCTTTTTGTCTTGAAGAAGGGAATTAAGTGTGAGGCCTTCGGCGAATGAAAGTTTGTATTTTTCAGTGAGTTCTTTGGCTTTTTCCTCAGCGATGACCTGAGATTTGTAATCGTATTGGAAGAGATTTTCAAACTTGGCTTGGTTAAAGATAACAACGTTGTCGTCGACGATAGCAACTTGATTATCATCTGGCATTTTGAGCGCAACTTCGGCTGAGAATGGCTCAAAGCTTTCGCCATTAATTTCCCAGCTAGATGCGCCTTTTAGTGCACCTGAAGCAGAGATGGCTTTGGCAATATAGAAGGTCTTGGTGCCTTCGTCGCCACCAGGGTAAGTAAAACGTGCAATAATACCTTTGATTTTTTTGAATTCGTATTCATTATCGGTAAAAGTGGCGATGTCTTTGTATTCGTTCTCGATGAGATGAATAAGTGTTTCGGCACGGCCAACACGGTCGAGTTTGGTGCGATAGACGACTTTTTCTTCGCCATCAGCCTTTTCGTATTCGCGGCATTCAAGGCCTTTTTCGGCGCCTTCAATGATGAATTTAACGGCAGATTGCATAAACATTGCCTTGACGCTGTTGGTCAATTTGTCGGAATATTTAATCTTGAATGGTGTGTAATTTTTATTGAATAGAAAGAGTTCGGCTGAAACATTGTTTTTGATTTCGTCGATCTCATTTGCCCACAGAAAGATGTCAAAATTTTCTTCCATATTTTCCTCACTTTGTTATAAGTGATATTTTATCATAGAAAATTAGTTTTTTATCTCGAAAATTGCTTTTAGGGCTGCGGTGTAGATTTTTTTCGCAAGCGCACGACCGTTTTGGGCGCGCTTAATGAAATAGTTTGCCGTGACGGCGCCATTGATCTCAAGAATATGAAAACCGTCGGTTTGGGTGTCTTGAAGAATATCGATGGTGGCAAACTTGGCGCCGAGCGCGTTTCCGGCCTGTTGGGCTAAGGAGGTAATTTGCTTATAGAATGGGTCGGAAGAGTCAATTACGACTGGTGTGGCCCCGTGACTAAGGTTGTGGCGCCAATCATTTTGACGTTCTTTGCGGTAACAGAGTAAAATTTGGCCGTTTAGATAGAAATTGCGATATTCGTATTGTGCATCAATGTAGGGTGAGCCACATGGAATGTCGGCGGATATTTGAGGGGTGATTTGCTGCAGTGCCGTTTGTGCTTCGGATTGATTGTTGCATTTAAAAACATTGTGACCGCAAGTACCATGACATGGTTTGATGACGATTGGATAGGAAAGGGAAGCAAGGTTGGCCCGATCAATAAGAAAATGTGGAACTGTGGGCAAGTTGGATTGTTTTAGGGCGTCGGAGGTGGCGATCTTATCCTTAAAAAGGATATGGCGGTCAGAATCGTTGAAAGAGAGGCTACCACCTATTACGTAGTGCGTTTTATTACCATAAGAGAGGCGTGCAGACCAATCATCGCTGGAAAACGGCTCGTATTTAATCTTGAGCTCGGTGCAGATTTCGCGTAGGAGGTTTTTATAGTTGCTCATGAGTGCTATTATACTACGAAAATTAACAGATAGTGTTCGGTTTTTATAACATATTTTGTGTAAGTTGGAAAGGTGGGGTTGTTCGGAAAAATAACAGAGAGTTTTCCACATCCTGTGGGAAAATGATTATGCAAAAAAGTGCGAAAAAGGTCTTGCTTTTTTTTGCAAATAGGCTTACACTAATAGCAAGTGGAAAGCAAAATAAAAACCACAAAATAAAAATGAACATTAACAAAGTTTGAGATCGGCCAACTAGGAGTTTCGGCGCGCGTTAAATTATAGCGAGACGCGTAACAGCAATCGTGCGCTCTTTCCTCAAAAACACACCTCCCAATAAAACTCTATATTTTTTGGCCAAAAGCCACACACAATAAGTCTCTCAACGACCATAATCCCATGGTTAACTTCGGTTAGCCTAGTATTGTGGTAGATGAAATGTGAAAATCAAACAAAAAACTAAGCAAATACAAAAACGCTGAAGTTTCTAGTTGAGCGATCTCAAACAAAGAGTGTATAATTATACACATGGAAGAACTTCATAAACCAGTTTTACTAACAGAAGTCCTGGAGACTCTTAATCCTCAACCTGGAGAATCATACCTTGCTTTGACGGCTGGATACGCGGGTCATGCCAGTAAGATTTTGGATGTAACACAGAATTATAAAGATTCAGTGCTTGTGGACCGAGATGAAAATGCTGTGAGGCATTTGTGCGAGAAATTCGGCGAGCGAGTCACGATTATGAATACTGATTTTTACAGTGCAGTGCTACAGTTAATCGAGTGTGGAAAAACTTTTGATTTAGTATTAGCAGATTTTGGAGTTTCTTCTCCGCAATTAGATATAGACGAGAGAGGTTTTTCTTTTTCGAAGGATGGGCCACTGGACATGAGAATGGATAGGAGACAGGATTTAACGGCGGATGATATTGTAAATAGATGGAGTGAGCGGGATTTGGCAGAGATTTTTGTACGTTATGGCGAAGAAAAGCCTGGACGCGCAAAGATGTTGGCACGCGAGATTGTGCATTGCCGCCCCGTAAAGGGAACCAAAGAGCTTGCGGAGATTATCGCGAAACATTCACGATATTCTAAAACACATCCAGCAACGCAGATTTTTCAGGCGATTAGGATTGTAGTTAATAAAGAGCTCGAAGAAATCGAAAAAACTTTGCCGCTTCTCCCGAAGATTTTAAATCCAAAGGGAAGAGTTGCATTGATCACCTTTCATAGTCTAGAAGATCGCTTGGTTAAAGAGTATTTCCGAGAAGTCAGTGAACATGGCGAAGAGTCTGAACTAAAAATTCTTAATAAGAAACCAATAACTGCGGAGCAAATGGAGTTAGTTATCAACCCGCGAAGTAGAAGTGCAAAACTGCGCGCTGCGGAGCGGAATTGATAAAAATAAAAAAATAAAACAAAAAAAAGGAGGCAATTATGCCAAAACAAATTATCGTTGCTGACAAGTCCCGCACCCAGACCATCAAGGTTAGCTTTCGCTAAGACCTGCAATCCGGAGTGAGGGTAGAGCAAGTCCCCTCACTCACGGATATTTGAGGGGGAGATATGGGTCTTAGGACCCACCACAATTTAGAGTTTTTCATAGGAGTGTGGAAAACGTATGACCTTCCCGGGCGGGCAACTAGTTTACTTATAGCTCTAGGCTAGTACGCCACCCGGACTAAGAATTGAATATCAAAAAATAAACAGCGAGAAAAATAAAAAATGAGAAATCAAACATATATGACAAGGAGAGCAAGCGCGACGGGCATGACTTTTGCTTTGAATCGCAATACTATTCGTCATACTTCACGAAATCTTGGCCCGGTTTCTCAGATTGTGCTCGTTTGTTTGATTACATTATTATTTGGCTTGATTTATGTAACTGAAAGTGTGCGTGCAACGAATTATGACTATCAAATTTCGGATGTTAATAATGAAATTTCAGAAATGGAAGCTAGAAAAGAGGATTTAGCGGTCGAAAAGGCACGTTTGACTTCTGTTGCAGCAGCAAAAACCAATACGGTTGCAGCAGCCATGGAAGATGCTACAATTACAGGGTATGCCGCGAATTAAATTTCTTAAGTATGTTGTAATAGCTGCACTTGGCATTATTGCGGTGCGGCTGTTTTTCATTCAAATTATTGAGCACGGTGACTGGGTTTCGCGTGCGACTGAACAACATACTTTGCTCGAAACAATTGTCGCTGAGCGTGGCGATATTTATATGATGGATGGGGATGAACCAGTTAAAGTGGTGATGAACCAGTCGGTTTATTCGATTATTATTGATCCTCAAATTACTGATCGGGACGGATTGAAGCGCGTAGTCGAAAAGTACGCAAAAGAATATGTAACGGTAGATATTGACGAAGTTTTTAAGATCGATGGGTTGCGTTATTCGGTGGTGGCAAAGAATGTGCCACGTGATGTGGCGATGCAAATTTCGAGCGAAAACGTGGGTGGAATTTGGTTCCAGGAGAATAATAGGCGCGTGTATTCGGAGGGCGAGATGGCTGCGCAGTTGCTTGGCTTTGTGAATTCTGATGGGGAAGGTCAGTATGGCGTCGAGGGGGCGCTCAATCAGCGTTTGGCTGGCACAAATGGACTTTTGAAGACAATTTCTGACGTGAACAATGTTGCACTTTCAATCGGCAACGATAATGTCAAGATTCCAGCAGAAGATGGTGAAGATGTGGTGCTTTCGATTGATCGCGGCTTGCAGCGCGAAACGGAAGAGATCTTGGCGAATGCGGTGGCAAATTCGGTTGCAACTAATGCGGCGGCGTTGATTATGGATCCGAATACGGGTGAGGTTTTAACGATGGCAAGTGTGCCAACTTATAATCCGGCCAAGTATGAGCAGGTGGCAGATTGGACTTCATATATTAATTATGTGACCGATGTGCCTTATGAGCCGGCTAGCGTTTGCAAGACGTTTATCTTTGCGGCGGCTCTGAACGAAGGAGTGATGAATCCAGATTCGACTTACTTTAATACTGGCGCAGTAACAGTTGAGGGTGCTGTGATTAATAATGCATCAAAGCGCGATGATATTTATGGTACGATTTCGATGCGTACGGCTTTGAACTGGTCACTTAATACTGGTAGTATCCAGGCGCTTAAATGGTTGGGTGGTGATGGGGAAAATATCAATGAAGCTGGACGCAATAAGATGTATGAATATTATCAACGTTTTGGTTTGGGGCAGGAAACCGGTATTGAAATTAGCGAAGCGACCGGTATTGTACATGCACCAGATGATGGATGGGCACCAAATTTGACTTATGCAGAAATGACATTCGGGCAGGGAACGAGTCTCACAATGGTGCAAGTTGCGACGGCTTTTTCGAGCGTAATTAATGGTGGCTATTTGATTCAGCCAACCGTGGTTAGGGGTGCACTCCAAGATGGTTTGATTAAGGTTGATCAATTCGACAGTGAAAATTTGAGACAGGTGATTTCGGCGGAAACAAGTGCGACCATGCGTGAAATGTTACACGATACAAGGTCGCTGTTCAATACGCCGGATCCTTATGGCTATTACCTTGGCGGTAAGACTGGTACTGGTCAGGTTTATTTGGAAGAAACAGGGAGATACAGCGAACCGGACGGGGAAACGACTGGTACTTATTTAGGTTTTGGTGGCGTAGAAGGGGAGTTGCCAAAATATGTAATTATGGTTAAAATGTGGGGAGAGGGTCAGCATTTAGATGGCTCCGCTGATGCGAAAGTTTTATTTGATGGTATATCAAATGCGACGATTCGACATCTTAAAATTAAACCAAAAGGGTAAAAATGGAAATTAATGATGAAATGTTTTATGGATTGATTCTCGCTGTAGGATCTTTTCTGTTTTCAATGTTTTTAACGCCAATTTATACGCATTTTGCATATAAATATAAGTTCTGGAAAAAGCAAAAGAAAACAACTGTGACTGGTCATGCCTTGCCAATTATTACTAAGTTGCATGCCAAAAAGTTTAAGCGCCCATTTCCAACAATGGCTGGTGCGATTGGCTTACTTGTAGTTACTTTCGTTACTTTGATTTTTAACCTCGACCGTGGTCAAACCTGGTTAGTGTTGGCAGCTTATGCTGGCGGTGGTTTGATTGGTCTTGCTGATGACTGTATTAATATTTTTGGTTCGGGTGAAGGTGCTGCTGGTTTGAAGGGACCAATGAAATTCATTCTTATTACTGTTGTCGGCTTACTTTTGGGTTGGTTCTTCGCTGATAAAATTGGTTGGACAACCTTGATGATTCCGTACGTTGGACGTATCGATATTGGTGTAGTTGGTATGATTTTGCTATTTGCATTTGCCGTTGTAGCAACCGCGAACGCTGTTAATATTACAGATGGTTTGGATGGTTTGTCTGGCGGTTTATGTATCTTTGCCTATGGTGCTTTCGGCGTGATTGCGCTTTTCCAAGGACAATATATGCTATTTGGTTTTTGTATGACGGTGATTGGCTGGCTGCTTTCTTATACTTGGTTCAACATTATGCCAGCACGCTTTATGATGGGCGATGCGGGGTCGTTCGCTCTGGGCGCTGGGTTGGGCGTGGTCGCAATTATGACGAATGCATTCTTGTTACTTCCAATTATCGGTTTGGTTTTTGTAATTGATACTGGTTCGAGCTTGATTCAAATCACCTCGAAAAAATTATTCCATCGTAAGATTTTCCTTTGTGCACCAATTCACCATGATCTTGAAGCTAAGGGTTGGGGTGAAGCAAAAATTGTGATGCGCTTTTGGATTATTGGCGGCGTGATGGCGATTATTGGCATCTTTATGGCTGCGACTGGTGGGGTGATTTTCTAGATGTCCGTGCGGGTGCGGAAACATAAAAGTGATTTAGTGATACTTTTTTCGACGCTAATTTTGATGGCGATTGGCCTGATTATTATTTATGCAATTGGGCCAATGCGCGCTAACGTGCTCAACTCGGCTTACGGGATGGACTATGCGCCGGATTATTTCTTTAAACACCATCTTTTATGTATTGGTTTCGCACTGGTGGCGTTTTTCTTGGCTTTCAAGTTTATTCCTTATGACAAAATTAGTAAGTTGTCGAAATGGCTATTGATTGGATCGTTGTTGCTATCGGCGGCATTATGGTTTTTTTCGAAAATTGGTAGTTCGATTGCGGTTTGTGAATTGGGGGCTTGCCGATGGCTTGCTGTGGGACCAGTGAGTTTTCAGCCGGCTGAAGCGTTGAAATTGTCCTTGGTGATTTATTTGGCGAACTTTGTGGGACGAAAAAAAGAAGAGGGAACCGTCGGTAAGTTTCGCGAGTTTTGGGTGCCGCTAATTATCGTAAGTGGGCTCTCATTGTTGTTCGTGGTGGTTTTTCAGAGCGATCTTGGTACTGGTCTCGCAATCATCGCGATTATTTTGGCAATGTTGCTCGTGAGTGGAATTTCGCTCAAACAATATCTTGCTGTAGTAGGTGTAATTGCGGGTTGTGGTGTATTGGTGGTTTTGATGACGCCATATCGCATGGAGCGCTTGATGACGTTTATTGGGGGAGGGAATGACGAGACGAGTTATCACGTAGAAAACGCCATGATGGCCATTGGCACTGGTGGATTTTGGGGGGTTGGGATTGGCAATTCGGTGCAGGCGACGGGTTATTTGCCGGAATCAATTAATGACTCGGTGTTTGCAATTTTGGGTGAAACTTTCGGTTTTGTCGGTTTGTTGGTGATTTTGTTAATTTTCGCTTCACTATTATTTAGAATGCTAAGGGTGGCGGAGAATACGGTTGATCTCGAACGACGTTTGGTGACGATTGGAATGTTTGCTTGGGTTTTGATGCATGTGGTGGCGAACATTATGTCGATGACTGGCTTGATTCCAGTAACCGGTGTGACTTTGCCGTTGCTCTCTTATGGTGGAACGAGTATGATTTTTATTTCGACTGGACTGGGTATTGTTACGCAACTTTCGTGTTATACTGGTAGGGAGGTAAATAAAAATGAAGATATTAGTAGTCGGCGGGGGATCGGGGGGTCACATAACGCCAGCCGTCGCCGTGTTGCGCGAGATTCTTGAAGCGAAACCGCGAACGCGCACTGAATTTTGGACAGATTTTAAATATTACAAAAACGTCACTAAGCTTACGACTGAGATTGGTGTGGCTTGGGGTGATGATGCTAAAGGAAATACCCGCAGCGGCTCGTATGTGCGAGTTCGTAGGGTGATGGCTGGAAAATTCCATCGTTATTCGGGTTGGAGTTTCGCAGATTATTTTCGCCGTTTTGATATTACTTTTAAAGATTTGATTGTCGGAAACTTTTTGGGTTTCTTTGGATTTTTGGGTGGATTGATTACTAGCTTTTTCCGTATGCTCAAAAAACGTAATCGTCCAGATGTAATTTTTCTTAAAGGTGGATACGTTTGTTTGCCGGTGGGGCTAGTGGCACATTTTTTCAAGATTCCGTTTGTAATTCATGAATCAGATGCTGTGGCTGGGCTTGCAAACCGCGTTTTAATGAATAAGGCAACAAAAGTGGCCTTTGGTATTTCTCCTTCAGAGGAGACGATGAAGGCGCACTCAAATTATGTTTGGACTGGTATTCCGGTGGCGCCAGAATTTAAGGCTGTTTCTCTTTCGAGGCAAGCTTCTCTAAAGAAGGCCTTCGGTTTTTCATCTGATAAGCCACTAGTAGTATTTACGGGCGGAAGTCAAGGCTCGCAAAATATTAATGAGGCTGTGCGTGCGATTTTGCCTGAGATGCTGAAGTTTACTTCGGTAGGTTTGGTGGCTGGTAGGAAGCATTACGAAGACATGATTGATCTTAAGCGCTACGAAAACTGGGAAGAAGCAACACTTGAGTCGAATTTCCGGATGTGGGAATTTAATACGACAATGGATGAATTGATGGGTGCAGCCGATGTGATTGTGTCTCGTGCGGGTGCAACTACGATTGCCGAGATGGCGGCGCTAAAGAAGGCAACGATTTTGGTGCCTTTTGGGCGTTTACCGGGTGGACATCAGACAAAAAATGCCGAACGCTTGCGCGATTCCGGTGCAGTTGAGATGATTGATGATGCTGAGATGGTTGCTGATCCAGCCAAAATGCTTGAAACGGTGCGTAAAATGATTAAAAATCCGCGCAAATGCGCCGATATGGCAGATAAATTGCACAATGAAGCGCGTAGCGATGCTGCGAAATGTTTGGCTGAAATTATTTTGGAGTTAGCGAATTAATATGCTAAAGGTGGGGAAAGGGAAGCACCAAAAAAAATCTAAGGGGTCCACCCCTGTTGTTTCTGAGGCGGCTGTACAAGAGGCGCCAAAGTTGGCTCGACGACGTTTAAACCAGAAATCCACGATTAAATTGGGGCGCACGATTGCGGAGGTAAGGGAACACCCAGAAAGTGCATCGGAGCGTCTTGAAGCGCGCCGAAAAGGGAATAAGGTTAAGAAAATTCGGCTGTTTTTTACCGTCGGACTTTTTGTGATTGGGGCGGCGTTACTGGTGTACGTGCTAGTGGCGGTTTTTGGCAATCAGGAGCGCTATGAATTATCGGAAACGATTATGGTACCATATATGCCGACTATAGAGGTAATTGATGAAGACATGGGTGCGACTGGTGGCGTAATTACGAGCCGTATGAGCGAATTTATTGGGCAAATTGAGGTGGATTTGCGCGAGTTGGGGTATACGCCAACTAAGGCGGTGATTCCGTCAAATACGATTCGTGAGGTTGATCTGTATGTTGAGGAGTATGAGGCACGCTTTAAGACGACAATCGATCGTGGAACTGCGGTGACGGCAGAGGATATCGACCGTATGATACGTTATTTACAGGGAATAAACGTTCAGAAATGTGAATATGTCGATGTCAGGGTTGATGGACGCGCTTTCTGGAAGTAATAGGGGATGACGGATATTTTTTCTGGTGATAATAGGGGAGAATGGGTGTTTTCTAGGTTAACGGGGGAGTTCTAGTGTGATGCCCTTAATTTTTCCATTCTCTACCCTTTTGTTCGGTTTTTGTTCGGGCGAAATGAGAGGTTTTCGCATAAATAATAGGCGCTTGAATGGGTTCATAACAGGGGAAAAAGGGAAATAGGGAAATAAAAATAGGGAAAAGTCAAATTTGGCAAAAATGGCCAAAATTTGGCAAAAATGGTCAAGAAATGGCCAAAAATTGACAAAAAATCGATAAAATGTGACATAAATTCAATAAATTTGGCCGTGAAAGGTCCTGTGAAAGGTTTTTTACAACATTTTGACTGGGTAAATTGTGGAAAACTCTTAAAATGCACTAACTGAAAAAATGGTGCGAGGATTCATAAAGTCGGCTTAATAAAGGCGTTTATGAGTTGGATATTGATATACTTTGAAATAATAATTGGCGGCGATTATATGCATGTGTGAGCATTATAAAAGCATAGTTCCCGGCCATTTGGAGAATCGACGAGATATGCTTATGCTTGTAGACGTATGATTAACCGTCCCACACAGAAAGTGCCAATGTCGTAAAATATTTATTGTGCGACATTAAAGTAGGCTCGAAAAGTCGAATGAGTTTACGGCCGGTTTGGCCGGGTTTTTATATGTAATCGGCTGGTTTTGATTTTTTATTGTGTAATTCCCGTTTATGGATGGATGATTCTGGCTTGGTGCTGTGACTGTTGGATTTACTATTTAGATCGCTTTAGAGGGCCATTTTGAGGCTCTGGGGGTCATGGGCTATATTTAACAGGGGTGGAACAGGGGAGCATAGGTGATGCAAAAAGCCCCTGCCAGCATTACTAACAGGGGTTATAAGGGGGGAATTAGCGATTCCCTTTTTTCTTATTCTTTTTGTTATGATTGAACTTTTGCTGAACTTTAGGCTCATTTTTTGAGTCTGACGACTGTTTGTCGGCTGAGGCGGTATCTTGTGGCTCTTTGGCCTCTGAGGCCTTTTTTGGGGCTTCTGAGGCTGTTTCTGGGGTCTTTTTGGCCATTTCCTGGTCGTTTTGGGTGGTTTCCTGTGCCTTCTGAGTGGTTTTTTGATTACGTGTTGTTTCCTGGTTGTTCGAGGTAGTAGTTTCCTGTCGTTTTTCGGCAGCTAGTTTTGCAAGATCTTTAAGCCCGAGGCGCTCTTTACCTTCTGCGGCGTTTGGGCTGATTCTTTGCTTAATAAAATCGCCTTGCGGAGTAGACTGTTTTGGATATTTTGGCTTATAGGCAAAGTTCGGTTTTTGTTCGGTTTTTGTGCGAGAGAAGGAAGCTTCATTGTTTCCTTCTGGCTGGCGGCCGGAGTCGGATAATTCCTTCTTATATTTCTCGGATTGCTCAATTGTTTCCTTGATTTCGGCCTCGATTACGGCGCGTGGACGGGCATAATTGGCACGAGAATGTTCAACGATGGCATCGAAGTTGTCGGATGGAGATTTCGGGATGGAAAGAGTGGTAGCAGAGAAGGCTGGGACTTTTTCGCCTCCGATAATCATTGAGGTGATGAAGTGGCGGTTATTGAGCTGAATAATGTCGGATTCTTCAAAGGTTGGCTCAAATTGCTTAATTAATACCGGGGCATCATCTGCAGAGACACGGAAACTAATGGTGGTACCAACGTTACCAAAGACAGCGTCACGGACCGAATCAGTCATCTGTGAGACGTACTGGTTGGCTACGGTAAGGTTAAGACCATACTTGCGGGCCTCAGAGAGAATAACAGCAAACGAATCGGTTGCGAAGTTCTGGAACTCATCAACATAGAGGTAGAATGGACGGCGATCTTCGACATTATCAATATCAGAGCGAGACATAGCGGCGAGCTGGACCTTGGTAACCAAGAAGGCGCCAAGAATAGCAGCGTTGTCTTCGCCGATTAGACCTTTAGAGAGGTTAACGACGAGGATTTTGCCTTCGTCCATGATTTTACGGATATTGAAGCTGGATTTTGGCTGACCGATAATATTGCGGATGATTGGGTTAGCAGTGAAGGCACCGACCTTGTTAAGGACAGGAGCGATAGACTCATTGATTTGCTTATCGTTCCATTGGCCAAACTCGTGTTTCCAGAACTGGAGTACGGTGACATCGGTACAATAATCGAGAGTTTCCTTACGGAAATCTTTATCGGTAAGGATACGAGAGATATCGAGCAAAGTGGTTTCTGGGCGATCGAGCAGGGCCAAAATAGTGTAGCGGAGAATATGCTCAAGACGTGGACCCCAAGAATCGCCAAACATGCGCTTAAGCACGCCGATTACTTCGGAACAGATATTTGGCTTACGGGCAGGATCGGTAACTTCGAGCGGGTTGAAGGCGACTGGATATTCGACATCGGCTGGGTTGAAATAGATTACATCTTTGATGCGAGATTCTGGCACGAAGCGGAGGTTATCGATAGCAAAGTCACCGTGCGGGTCAATAATACAATAACCTTGATTGTAGAAAGTATCGGAGAGCGCAAGAAGCTCGAGCAAACCACTTTTACCAGCACCAGTTTGACCAATAATATAAACGTGACGAGAACGGTCGCGGCGGAGAAGACCAAACTGATGATTGATGCCGCGAAAATTGGTGAGACCGAATGCTGAAATATTCTCATCGATTGATGGTGTGCCGGTTAAAACTGGAAGTTTGGCAGGTGGTTCAGCGGTTTTAGAGTTGGCCCAAACGATGTTTGGTGTTTCCACGGAGGTATGCGGAAGGTGATAGACCGAAGCGAGCTCGGAAATATTCAAAATGAAACCTTGTGTGGAGAATTGGCGCAGCTTATAAGCGTCAAGATCGGCCGCGTTAAAACTTCCGCCGAGCATCTTGAAGCCGTTGAGGTTAGTAGAGTTAAACTGCTTAAAGGTACCGACGAGAGCTTGCATGTTTAATTTGGCGTCAACATCGGATTTGCCGAGGTAGACGAGGCGAATTTTGACTTCGTAACCAAGCTTGGTAGCCTTTTCTTCAGCTTTGGCGATACGGGTCTTATCGCGTTCGGACACTTCTGGCTTTTCGTCGCTAGTGCCACCAGATGGTGGGCGGAAGAGTGCGCCAAGGGCTTCGATGAGCCAGGTTTTATCAATGCTACCAAAGAGTGACTTTTTCCCTGCTTTGACATTCTTAACCCAGGTGTCGGTCGTGGTTTTGTGCCAGTCGTCAGCGATTGGGCGCGTCAAAATTTGAATCCAGAGCTCTTCACTATTGTCTGGGTCAAGCTTGGCAAGTGTACCGGTAATACCAGCTAGCGGATCGACCTCGAAGGTATCGAAAGTCTTAATTGGAAGAGCTGAATCGTCGGATAGGACCAATTCTGAGGAGTAAACTACGGGATATTTAGTGCGGGAATCGACGTAATCCTCTTCCATACGGTGAATTTGGACGGTTGGATATTGGGAATAAATCTGACCCTCAACAAAACTTTGCAAAACTTTTGGCACCCAGACATAGAAGCGAATTTGACCGGCCGTTGAAACAATTTCGAAGGAAAGATGCTCCTGAACGCCATCGGAGTTCTTTAGTTCGGCCTTATCTCTTAAGATGCCGTGCAGAGATGCAAAAAGTTGCTCGGCGGCAAGCTCTTTTTTGTCGTTCGTACGCGGAATTTCGAGCATCAAAAGCACTGATTCGACGTTGAGAACTTTAAGTTTGTTGTTCTTTTTGTAAAGTTTAAATGCGATAAGTGCCAAGATCACAACAATAGGGATCCAGACAAATGGCATTAAGATAAATTGTATGACGGCGTCCATGATACCTTCATTTTAGCATAAAAATTTATGCTAATGTATATGAATTCTTATCGACCTTTTTGAAGAGAGTCTTGTTTTGAAGATTGAGTAAAATAGTGGTTTCTTTGACTTTGCGGGTTTTAAGTACGCGCTTTACGATTTCCTCACGAGTAAGTGGGGTTTCGGATTTGGAAAGAATTTCCTTGATAATTTCAACTACGGTTCCCTTTGAGTAGCCCCATGAGCTGAGTGCATAAATGCCGCGTCCAATCAAAACAAAGCGTGAATCTTTGATTAATTCGTTGTGAATTGCTTGGATAGTAACATTTTTGCGCTTAAAGTTGGATTCGGAGATTTCCTTTGCGATGTCAGAGAAGTGCATTGGTTCTTTTTTGGTTTCAAGAATGACGTAGATTTTGTCGCGAATGTTTTTTGGGTTGACTGCTGGCCATTTGGCAAGACCATAGAGACCGTTAAGAGAAGCAAGTAACTTAGAGATAGATGCGACAGCCTTAATGTGATTTGGATGTTCGTAATCTAATTTTTCGTCGAGTTCATCGAGGGTCATTGGGGACTTGTTAGCCTTAATAATAGAGACGATTTCGTCGACTTTGGCACGAACTTCTTTTTCGCTGCCATCTTTGGCGATGGCGATTGAGGCATTGTATTTGTCGTTTTCTTCGATAACTGAAAGGCTATTGCTGAAGGTGGCGATAAAATAAAGGCTGGTTTTTTCGGCAGGGGTGGTTTTGCGACCGTAGATTTTATCGGTAAGGTCGGAAATGCGAGCGGTGCGGCCCATCTCGTCAAGATTGCGGATAATGATCTTTTCGGCGGCGGCAAGCTCAGTGATTTTGTTTTCCTCAGCGGAAATACGAAGGCGAATCAAAATAGCTTTTTCAAGCTGACGTACACGTTCGCGTGTAATAGATAACATTTCGCCAATTTGCTCAAGGGTTTCTTTGGAGCCATTTAGGCCAAAACGGCGCGAAATGATTTCTTTTTCGCGGTCCTGCTCGATGACGGCAAGGCTACCAGCGATTGCTTTTTTTAGAATTTCCGCATTTTGATTCATTCACTTTTTCCTTTTTTCCACCTCTTAATTTAATAAGAATTTTAATTATAATATCATATTTCTATAAAGTAGTCAACTGTGAAAATCTATGTTTTCCATATATATTGTAGCACATTTTTTACAATACGTTAAAAAAATATAGTGGTAGTGGTTATCATGTTGAAATATTTTGTATCTCTTGACTCTTTTTCACTAAAAATAACAGGGGTAGAAAAGTGGTTTTTTATCCTCGAAAAAAGTTGTCAAAAAACATCTAAAATTATGGAAAAATCTAGTCTCTGTGAGTGATTTATTTGGTTTTCTTTTTGGCTTTGCCACGTGTGCCGCGACGAGTGGTTTTTGGCTTGTTTTTAAGCATTTCCTCGGCTTCTTCCTTAGAAATGGTACGAGGGTCACGATCTTTTGGTACTTTGGCATTATTGCGGCGGCCCGGACCTTTGACGTATGGGCCGTAGGCGCCATTAATAATTAGAATATCGCCCCAGTCAGCAATGATGGAGCTGATTTTTGCCTCGTAAAGTGGCAGAGCATCTTCGATAGAAATTGTATACGGGTCAAGGTCTTTGATTGGGATATTGTATTTCCCTGCTTTAAGATATGGCCCAAATGGACCATTGGCGGCGATAATTTCGGCGCCGTCTTTGGCGGTGCCAAGATTGCGCGGCAAGGCCGGCAAGGCAAGTTGTTTGATGGCTTGCTCGAGAGTGACGGTTTTGACCGATTTACGCTTAGGCAGAGGCGCAAAACGTGGTTTTTCGCCGGTTTCCTTTTCGTTGTCGCCGAGCTGAATGAAACCGCCATTTTTGCCGATTTTGGCATAGATTGGTTTGCCGGTTTCCGGGTCGTGACCGAGGATGCGCGCGTTATTGTAACGTTCGACACCTTCGGAAGCGAGTACGGTGTTGCGGAATGGACCATAGAAATCGCGGAGCATTTTGACGCGTTCAAGCTTAGCCTCAGCAATTAAATCGAGGTCTTTTTCGATATTAGCGGTAAATTTATAGTCGACGATGTTTTTAAAATTGTCTACCAAGAAGCCAGCAACTAGCTCACCGATTGGGGTCGGAATTAATTTACCCTTATTGGCGCCATATTTTTCGGTGACGACGGCGCGTTCGATATTGGCATTTGGTGCCAAGCGGAGTTCGACAACTTCGCGCTCTTCCCCTTCGGATTCGCCCTTAACGACGTAGCCACGCGCTTGAATAGCGGTCATAATTGAGGCATAGGTGGATGGGCGGCCAATACCGAGCTCTTCGAGCTTTTTCACGAGTGAACCTTCGGTATAGCGAGCTTGTGGCTTAGCAAAGGCTTGATGTGCGACCAATTCGCGCATTGCGACGGCATCGCCCTTCTTGAGGTGTGGTAACTCGAGATCTTTGGATTTACCATAAACTTTGAGGAAGCCATCAAAGATTACGACTTCGCCCTTGGCAATGAATTTTTTATCTTTACCGGCGATTTCGATGGTAGTTTTGGCGACTTTGGCGTTACTCATCTGGGTAGCAAGCGTACGCGCCCAGATTAACTTATAAAGACGACGTTCATAATCATTTTTGCCAGCATTAATATTTTCGATGTGAGTTGGGCGGATTGCCTCGTGGGCTTCCTGGGCGGAGGCGTCTTTGGTCTTGAATTGACGTACTTTGAGATAATCTTTGCCAAAGTTTTTCTCGATAAATTCGGCCATTGAGGCGACAGCTTGCTTGGAAAGATTAAGGGAGTCGGTACGGTGATAAGTAATCAAGCCAGCTTGATAGAGTCCTTGCGCGGCCGTCATGGTCGTTTTGGAGCTAAAACCAAGCTTGGAGTTGGCTTCGATTTGGAGCGCAGCGGTCGTAAGTGGGACTGGGTTAGCTTTGCTACCTTCGGCCTCTTCAATGTTTGAAACGGCAAAGTTGGCATCTTTTAGGTCGTTCAGTAGTTTGGTAGCATCTTCTTCGGTAACTGGCTGAGTGCCATCAAGGGTGGCTTCAAAAACGCTTTGATTTTCGAATTTACCAGATACTTTAAAATTAGTCTTGGATTCAAATTTTTCGATTTCCTTTTCGCGTTCGACGATTAGGCGGAGAGCTGGTGACTGGACGCGTCCGGCCGAGATGGCGCCTGGGACTTTTTTGCGCACGATATCGGAAAGATCATAACCTACGAGCATATCGAGGGTCTGGCGGGCCTGCTGAGAGTAGACCATGTCCATATCGACGGTGCGTGGATTTTGAATTGCGTTCTCTAGTGCTGGCTTGGTAATTTCATGAAAAGTAATACGGGCAGTATCTTTTGGAAGTTTCAAAACCTCACAAAGATGCCAAGAAATCGATTCTCCCTCGCGATCTTCATCGGTTGCGAGCCAAACTTTATCGGATTCTTTGACGGCTTTTTTGAGGCTAGCGATAATTTTGGTGTGTTCTGGATCAATTTCATAAGTGACGTCGAAGGTAGATTTATCAACCTTAGTATCTTTACGGATATGGCCAACAGATGCAAGGACCTGAAAATCCTGGCCTAAATATTTTTCAATGGTGGTCGCCTTGGCGGGAGACTCTACGATAACTAGGTTTTTTGACATATATATAATAATAGCACACCTATGCAAGCATAAGGTGTTTATTTTTTTTGACATCAAAAAACCTCAGGTAAGGGTGGGCATCACCTGAGGTTATTTGACCCTCTAACTCATCTCTTTTGACACCGGGAGAACCCCGGAAGCGCGACCCACCTCACACAAACTTGGGGCCCGCCGGTTAGAGGGATTGCTATGCCTTCGAAGGTTCCCCCTAAGTGGAGGTAATACTTTAAGCTCTAAACCATATAGAAGAAATTTAGAGTTTGGGGGTTTCAAAAGCACGCAATTTCTGCTACAGTCTAAACAGTAGCCGAAATTTTAATTTATTTAGGTGCGGTGTGAGACCTTTCGATCTCAACTGTCTTTCATTATATCACTTGGGAGAAAAAATGTCAATACTTTTTACACACTTTTTTCATAATTTCAACCAAAATCCACCTCTAGAACATTATTTTACAGAGGTGTTGGAGCGCATTGCGGTTAAGCCTAAAATGTTGTATTCCTATGGTAAAATGCCAGAAAATATGGTCATTGACGGTTTGACGGTGCGTCCAAAATGTGTTGCTATTGTGGGTGCAAGACATAACACTCGATATGGTGAGGAGATTACTTATAAAATGGCCTACGAGCTAGCTAAAAGAGGGGTTGTAATTGTCTCTGGGCTGGCTTTTGGAATAGATTCGATTGCGCATCGGGCGGCGCTCGATGCTGGTGGACGTACTGTGGCGGTACTTGGGACACCGATCGACCAGATTTATCCCAAGGCGCATGAAGGTTTAGCGAAGGAGATTATAGAGAAGGAGGGGGCGATTTTGTCGGAATACGCTCCGGGCGAGCATATTTTGCCGCGAGTATCGTTTTTGGCGCGCAATCGCCTAATTGCCGGCTTGTCGGATGTGGTTGTCGTGGTGGAGGCGGCCGAAAGGTCTGGTTCACTCAATACCGCCATGCACGCCTTGGATCAGGGGAAAGATTTATTTGCAGTGCCGGGCAATATTACCAATCCGATGTCGCAGGGATGCAATAAACTGATACGTCAGGGTGCTATTCCCTATACTGAGGTGTCGGATATCTTGTATACCCTCTTCCCGGCGTCAAAATCGCGCAAAAAGCCATCTGGTCAGCTGTTGATTTGCGGCGATTCGGAACAGGAGACGGCAATTATGCGCCTAATTGCGGACGGGGTTGCAGATGGTGACGAGATGATTGAACGGCTCAAAATGCCAATATCGACCTTCAATCAGACTATTACAATGCTCGAAATTAAAGGGGTGGTAAGGAGTTTGGGGGCGAATCGTTGGACTTTAATCTAGGTTTTTGAGGTTAAAGGTGGGGTTTGGGAGTCTGGTGGGTTAAAAAGTGAGGTTCTTGAGAACATTTGGGAGCTCAGCGCGCTCTGATTCGGTGAATTTGGAGAGTACAAAATCCATATCGCCAATCTTTTTGCGTAGCTCGTCGTTCCCTGTGCCGAGGCGTAAACGTGGGAATTCTTCGGTGTTTAGTTCGGCAATGATGGACTTGAGGCCATTGTTGCCGCCAGCGGATCCTTTGTCGCGGTGGCGCGTGGAACCAAATGGGAGGTTGAAATCATCACATACTATAAGAATGTTTGCAAGCGGAATCTTGTAAAAGTTGACAAAGTTTTTGACAGCTTTGCCAGATTCATTGTAATAGTCTTGCGGTTTAATGAAAAAAGTGTCATCTTGGCGAGCCCAGATTGCGCCGAATTTTGGGTTCTTTTCCCAGTCGAGATTATGAGTTTTAAGATAAAAATCTAGGGCTAAAAAACCATAATTGTGGCGCGTAAAATTGTATTCATTACCCGGATTGCCGAGCCCAACGATTAGCCTCATCTTATTCTTCGCTCTTTTTATTGTTGTCTGAACGATAAGAAATCATGATTGGGGTGCCCACAAATGGGTATTTCTCGCGAATTTTGCGCTCTAGGAAGCGTTTCCATGACCAGTGGAGTAATTCTAGGTCGTGACCATGCACAACGAACCAAGGCGGGCATACGTCGGTTTGGACGATGTATTTTGGCTTTGGATGAGTGTTTTTGAGGCCTGCTGGAGCGTGCTCAATAATGGCTTCAGTGAGAATTTTGTTAAGATCTGAGGTTTTGAGTTGAGTTTTGCGGGTTTCAGCAATGTCCGTAGCGAGCTCGAAGAGCTTCGTGACATTATTGCCGGTCATAGAACTGGTCAGGAGAACAGGGGCGAATGGCAAGAAGTTATAGTCGCGTTCGAGCTCGTCGATAACGTGGTCGGTTTCGTCGGCGTCGATGAGGTCGGTTTTTGTGAGGACAACGATGATGCCTTTGCCGGCTTCAACGATTTGACCGGCTAGGGATTGGTCAAGTTTGGAATGATACTCGGTAGAGTCGACTAAGAGGGCACAGACGTCGGCTTCCTCAATGGCTGCCAAAGAACGGATGGCGGAGAATTTTTCGATGCCAACTTCGCGGCGACCAGGCTTGCGCAGACCGGCGGTATCGAGAATTTCGAGAGTTTTACCCTTAAATTTGATGTTGACGCGGTTTACATCGCGCGTGGTTCCCTGTTTGGAGCTCACGATGGCTTGTTGCTTTTTGGCTAATGAGTTGAAAAGGCTAGATTTTCCGACGTTTGGGCGACCGATAAGGGCGATTTTGACGGTTTCGGAGTCGTCTTTTTCGCTTGCTTTAGAGAGGTCGAGTTTTTCATAGAGCAGAGATTTGAGTTCTTTGATGCCGAGGCTGGTTGTGGCGGAAATGCGAATAGTTTCGGTTGGTTTGATGCCGAGTGCGCGGAATTCGTCGGTTGCAAGTGAATCGCCGAGGTCGGATTTGTTGAGTAGCAGATAGACTGGCTTGCGGGATTTAAGAGCTTTTTTGGCGATTTCTTTGTCTCGGTAGTCTGGGAATTTGGCGGAATCGAGGGTGAGAAGAATTAAATCGGCCGATTCGATGGCGTCAGCGATTTGATTTTGGATGGAAGCTTCAAAATCGTCGTTTGGATCTTTGAGACCGGCCGTATCAACCAAAATGAAGCGGTCGTCAATTTTTGCTACGACGTTATCGCGCGTGGTGCCCTCTTCGCGGGCAACAATGGCGATATTTTTGTGTGCTAAACGGTTAAAAATGCTGGATTTTCCGGCATTGGTTTGTCCAATTAATGCGACGATTGGTAACTTTTTCATAGGTATTATTATAAGATATTTTGCGGTTTTTGTAAAGTTGTGATAAAATGTGATTGTGGTTCCATAAAGGTATGGAATCAAGCCGGTTCCGGACTAGCGGAACCTCGTTCGGTAAAAAGATATATAACCGACTTCGGTTCCGGACGCCACTGCGTGGCTAGCGGAACCTCGTTCGCCCAATAAAGAAAAATAAATTTTTCTTTATTGGTCTCACTTCGGTTCCGTCGTCTAGTGGTCTAGGACGTCTGGTTCTCATCCAGAAAATCGCGGGTTCGACTCCCGCCGGAATCACCAAAATAAAAAAGAAGACCTTTGGGTCTTATTTTTTTATTATGATCATTAAAGTTGGGATTGAAGCTGCGCAGCTGGTTTGCCTGCGAAGCGGATAGCGAGCTTTAGCAAGCGTTCCTCCATTAAAGGACGAGCGTCCCCTCATTAAAGGATGAGCGTTCTTCCCATAAGGATAAGCATTCTTTCATTAAGAATGAGCGTCTTCCCGCCGAAAAAAGCAAAACCCCGCCAAGATGGCGAGGTTACGGTGTTAATTTTTTAAGCCTACTTCTTCGGATTTGAATTGATTCAACCGAATGGTCGATTAAATCCGAAAGGTCTCTATCCGGAATTGAGTGGCGCAAGATTGCGTTATCTTCTTCCTCTGTAAACCCTTTCCTTTTGCCAATATGCTTTTGGCTACGGGAATAATTCTTCTTTCTCTCCCGGTTGCGGTATGCTAACGCTTCGGTTGAAGAAATGTAGCTTATTAGTCTTTTAGGCAATGCTTTCCACCCCCCTATCTTAGATAAAATATGCCTATTTTTTAATTATAGCACAAAAACGTGATTTTGTAAAGAGGCTTATGCCTTTTTACAGGGGTGGGATAATGGGTTTGGGCGCTAATTTTTCTTAAAAAGTGGCAATTTGAGTGCGGTGCTAATTTTTCTCAAAATGTAGCAGTTTGAGTTTTGGGCGCTAATTTTTCTCTAAAAATTATAATTTCGATTTAGCTATTTATTATCCCTAAAAGAGGTAATTTGGGACGGCGGAGATCCAGGTTTGGCCCGGAATGAGGGCGATTTCTTTGCTGGATTGGTCGTAGAAGCGGATTTGGTCTCCGGCTGATGCTTTGGTCCAAGTGCCGGATATGGCAATGCCGTTTTGATAGATTGTGGCTTTGCCGGTGCCGGTTGTGGTGATGTTTTCGTGGTAGTTATCTGAGGCGACTGATTCATTTACGCCCATAACGATGACGATTTTTGGTGAAAGTTGGACGGTGCTGCAAACGTCTTGCGGGTCTTTGCCGTAAAGATTTTCGGCTGGACAGTCGTAAACGTTATGTTCGGTACCATTAGCATAATAACGGTCGTAGCTATTTGTATAAGCGTTATAGATGTAGCGCACGTTGTAATCGTTATTTTGGCCAAAGTTGACGTTAATTTCGGTTACGCTTGGCTCGAGCGAGGTAGTGCTGCCTTGAGCTGGCTTGGTGATGTCGAGCGGGTTTTGAATTTGTGAATTAACCAAATCGCGTTGGGCTTGTTCTGGTGTGATGCGAGTAAAACCGGTGGCGTTGGAAGTTGTGCGATTGTTGTCGTTGCTGTTTGCGCTGAGCAAGTCTGGGGTGGTAAAGAGGTTGTTCCAGAGATGATAATTATAATTGCCGCGGTACATGTAGGTGTAATTTTCGGTGAGATCTTTGTAGTCGCCGTTTCGTACGGCCGCAAGGGCGTCATCGGCGCCGCCGGCGTGGACGATTGTGCAGTCGAATGGCGTGTCCCATTCGAGGTAGTAAAGTCTGAGCGAGCGGATTGGGCCGATGATGGCGGTTTCGGCGTTTTGGTAAAGTGCGGCGAAGCGGGTAATACCGCGTTCGGCGATCGCTTCGAAGACGACGCCGGCTTCGTTTAGACCAGATTGTGGACGTGCACCATCGAGGCCGTTTGGGGTTTGGACGCAGTAAATTGGGGCTGTGACCGAGTTGGCGTCAGCAAGTTGTTCGCCGGAAAGGCGACTGTAGAATTTTTCATCAGAATTTTCTGCGGTTGAGGATGGGATTTTTGGAAACTGTAAGGATGCGCGTTCTTCTTTTGGAATGAAAAACGGGATTGCGAAACAGGCGCCACCGCCAAGCATGGCGAGGATGCCAATGATTAATAGAGTGATGCCGGATTTGGCTTTCGGGGTTGCCTTATCTTTGGCGACCTTGAAATCTTCGGCGGCCTTGTCTTTGGCGACCCTGAAATCTTCGGCGATCTTAGTATTTTCAGTGGCCTTGATATTTTCGGTAGCTTCCATTGAATTTGGCGTCGCATTTTCTTGAAGATTGTTTTCTTCGCTTTGTTTATTTGATGTTTCCATAAAAAATCTCGCTTATATTTCTATTTTAACATAAGCGAGATTTATGAGATAAAGATTTTGTCCTAGATGGAGTAGGCTAGATGGAGCGTGCAAGTGCGTTGAGACGAGCTAGAGTCACATCGCGGCCTAGAACTTCCATGGTGAGATTGAGGGCTGGGCTAAACGGCGCAAAAGAGAGGCCGAGGCGTACGAGACTGAAGAGTTCGGCTGGTTTTTTGTCGGTTTCAACCAAGAGGTCGTTAAGCGCGTTTTGCAAATTGTCGGCCGTCCAGTCGGTGACGGTGGTTAGTTTTGCGATCGTCTTTTTGAGCATGTCTTCTTGCTCGGCTTCAGAGAATTTCTTGATGAATTTATTGTCGGCGAGCATCGTGAGATTGATTGCTGGATCTTCGAAGAAGTAGGTGGTCATTGTTTTAAGATCATTCAAAACTTTGAGGCGGTCGTAAATGATGGCGAGAACTTTTTTCTTGTAATCGTCGGAGGCGGAGGCGGCGTTTTCTGGCCAGAAACCTTCGGTGCGGGCGTAGAGAGCGTCGATTCCCTGTTCGTCGGCGATGCGGCGAATCCATTGGCCGTTCATCCAGAGCAATTTGACCTCGTCGTAGCGAGCGCCAGAGTTTTGGACACGGTCGAGGGAGAATTTTTCGATTAATTCTTCTTTTGTATAAATTTCTTGTTCAGTGCCGTCGTTCCAGCCAAGGCAGGCTAGGTAGTTGAGCATGGCCTCTGGTAAAACGCCATCGGCGCGGTATTCAACGGCAGATTTGGCGCCATCGCGTTTGCCGAGCTTTTTGTTGCCTTGCGGGGCCAAAATGTGTGGCAAAGAAACGAATTTTGGATGTTCGATGCCGAGCGCTTCGTAGATGGCAAGGTAATTTGGGGTCGAAGAAAGATATTCGACACCGCGCATGATGTGGGTGACGTTCATTTCGGCATCATCGACAATGTGGGCGAAGTTGTAAGTTGGTAAGCCGTCACGTTTGATTAAGATGATATCGTCGAGCACTTCTGGGCCGGTTTTCATATCGCCCATGACTTCATCGTGCCATTCGTAATTTTTTGGTTCAGTTTTGAAGCGAAGTGGCATGCCTGGTTCCCACTCTGGGGTATTTTCTGGGCGGAAATTGCGATATAGAAATGGAATTTTCTTTTCGGCGCATTCCTTGCGGTAAGCGTCGACTTGTTCTGGCGTGGTTGGGTCGGCATAAGCGCGGCCAGCGGCGATGAGTTTTTTGGCCCATTCGATGTAATGCTCTTTTCGCTCGGTTTGGAAATACGGACCATGGTCACCACCAACGATTGGGCCTTCGTCCCAGTCAAGGCCAAGCCATTTTAGAGTATCTTCGATGAGTTCAGTGGCGCCTTCGACATAGCGAGCTTGATCGGTGTCTTCAATGCGCAAAATGTAGGTGCCGTTGGATTGTTTGGCGGTTAGGTAAGGATAAATCGCAGAGCGAAGATTTCCTATGTGTATGTAGCCGGTTGGGCTTGGTGCAAAACGAGTGATAGCTTTTTCCATGAAAATAATTATACCATATTTTCACAAAAATTCACGGCGTAATAGATTAAAAATGCTAATTAAAAGGATGTGATAAATGACAAAAGTTGATTTTGCGAAATACTGCCACCATTGATGGAAATCTTGAAGACTATGCCCTTGTTAACCCAGGCTGCCCAGGTCGCGCCATTGGTGCTTGTATAAATTTTTAGTCCAGTATTGGTGGTGATTGTGCTGTAATCTTCGTATGTTTCTTTAACGAAATTGTTTAATAGAGCGGTTGAGTCCCATGAAGACTTCTCCTCGATGACTGAGAACGAGGCGTTTTCGACAGAATTCTTGAAGTTAATGGTGACCTTTTTGTTACCAGAGGTAATATCGGACATGGTATAACCGTACGGAATGAAGCTTGGTTTAATTACGTTGATGCCGGCGTTTTGGGCGGCGGCGTAAATTGGGAGATCTGGCATATTTAAATTAATTAACGCAACAATCGCAACGACCGATGCGGCGGCGCAAGATAGAGCTAGAATAATGCGACCGACACTAAACTTTGGTCGAATAGTTTTCGGTTTTTCTTCTGGTTGAGATTGGACGGTCTTGAGGGCCTTTTCGATTTCGCGTTGCTTAAGTTCGGCGGCGGAAACTTTGGTGGCTGGTGTAGTTACTCGATGCTTTTTGAGGCGTTGATTGACGGCGGCTTGAAGCGGATGCTGGGTGGCTGGAGCCATTGGTGTTTCTTTTTGTTTTGGCTCAGTCTTGGCGATATCTGCTTTTGGCGCGGCGACGAAGCCACGTTTTTTAGCGCTTTCTAAATTTTTTTGCGCAGCAATAGCTTCGCGACGACGTTGTTGTTCGGTGCGAAAATTAGAAATTTGTACAGATATTTTTTTAGGAGTGGAAGAGGAATCTACTTTGGTCTTGGTAGAAGTTTGACTGTCGCTGGATTTAAACATTATTAGTATAACCTCTCTTTACTTTTGTTAACTTCATTTTAACATTAAGCGTAATAAAAGTGCAAGAGCTTTTTTAGAAAATGGTATAATGTTTTTATGGATGCTGAACAAATAAAAAAACGTCAGACAATCAAAGTGATTTTAACTGAAGCCTTGATGGTTTTTTCAGTGATTATTATGGTGGCCGTTTTGATGATGATTGCGACCGGTTATTGGATTAATCAGGATTTTGAAGTCGAGAGGCAGGGTTTGTTGCAACTTTATTCAGTGCCGGGCGACGCCGAGGTGCGTATTGATGATGGTGAATCTGTTTTGCATACTTATTTGAGTAAAATGTTCTCGAGTGGTGAGCATAAGATTTCCATTACTAAGGAAGGCTACGATTCTTGGGAAAAGAATATTACTATGAGTGATGGGTTGATTTATCGCTTGTCGTATCCTCGACTTTTCCCTGCTGAGCGCAAGACCGAAACGGTTCTTCCGTTTGATAATGTGCTAGGTGTTACGGTTTCTCCAGACCGCAATTCGATGCTTGTGATTAATAACACTACGGATTGGCAGTTACTTAAATTAAATAGGGATGAAGTCTCGGCGAAGACACTAGACGTGCGCGCTGTGATGCCTGGCGTAAAGCCAGCGCAAGGCAATACAAGTGATATCTTTGCTGGTGATGTGCGTCAAATAGCTTGGGCGCGTGATAATGCGCGCGTTTTACTTAATGTTTATTTTGACGAGCATTCGGAATGGATTATTTTGAATACGAGAGAGATTGACAAGAGTATTAATTTGTCGAAACTTTTTAAATTGGATTTTGATAGATTAGTATTCTCGGAAAACGATTCCGATAACTTATTGGCTCTTGCGGACACAAATTTGTACAAAATTGACTTATCTGAGCGGTCGATTTCAACAAAATTACTCGAAAATGTTAAATATTTTTCACAGTATAATAATTTGATTGGCTATGTAACGCGCGTAGATGATCAACCTGCGCAAATCGGTTATATTAAGGATAACGGTGAAGATCAGGTACTCTATAAAGAATCTGATGCGGAAAAAATTTATGTGGCGGCGTGTCGTTTTTATGAAGAGGAATATGTTGTATTTATCGAAGATGATGTGATGACGTTGCAAAGAGGGCGCATGCCTCGCAATGAGGAAGAAGTAAAAATGTTGATCACGATTTTTGAAAAGCAGCTAGGATTTGTGCCGACTTTAGTAAAATATGGTGCGGACGGGCGTTTTGTGTATGCGCAAGATGAGTCACAGGTTGCTTCGCTAGATATGGAAGCGGAAAAAATTGTTAATTTTTCGATTGAAAATGCCGAAGTGCGATGGCTTGATAATTCGATGTTTTACGTTGTAGATAATGGTGACATGATTGTGTATGATTTTGACGGTTTGAATCGTCGTGTAATTACTCATGACGTTTCGAATCGTCTTGACGCAACTATTACGGATGATAAATGGATTTATTATTTTACCGATAATAAATTGATGCGTGAAAATCTTGTAGTTAAATAATTATTTTATTCTATTGGCCAAATATACGTTCGAAGAAGGTTGGCTCGTTGGCTGGCATTGTTGAGTTGCTATCGATTTCAGCAGCGCCTTCACTATTGGAATCTACGGCAGTAGTGGATGGTGAGATTTGTTCACCAATTACAAGTAAGCGATAGCGGCTGGTACCAAGTGGGGTGCAGGTGACGAGTGTCAACATTGGCTTGTCGGTATCCATAACTAAGGCTGCAACGTCGGTTGGTTCGATGACGCGTTTTTCGCGAATTCTATATGTATAGCGGGTGCTTTCGTAATTAATATACACTAAATCTCCATCCTCTAGACGCTCAAGGCCGGAGAAAATAAATTTGTATGGATCAGAATTGTAAACATCGCCAGCGGAGTGGCCAATAATAACAAGGTTGCCATTTTCACCTGGATAGGCGCTGGCACCAATGATACGATAGTGTGCGACGCCGACGCGCATGGCGGCAGGAACTTCGTTGAGAGTAATACCAAACGAAACTGGCACATCTATGTTGAGCTTCGGGATGAGTAATTTTGGCTCCGGCGAGATGGTGGCAACAACTGTTGGGTCGACAGTCTCGATTTCGGATGCGGCATTTTCGCCCGGTGTCATATAGGCCATGATTGGGGCAAAAATAAGGCGGTTATATTGCAAGAATAGAATGAGAAGCGTCACGAAAACGCCAGCAATGATTGGGATAATTTTGCGATAGCGATGGGTTCTGCGGGCGGAATCGGTGGCTTTTTGGCGAATTTTTTTGCGAAGTTTGTGCTCGATTTCGGCAGAATCGTTTTGCGCTGCTGCAGGATTGGCTTGGACGGACTGCTGGCCGGCCTGGTAGGCGGCGCGTTGGACTTCAGCTACTTTTGTGGCATCTTTTTGACGTTCAGTAACTAAATAATTTTGTGCGGCAGATGAATAATAATCGTTGTAGTATTTTTGATAGTAATTTTGCCAGGCGGTGTGATATTTTTTCCAGGATTCAGAATCGATGACGGGATTAATCGGCTCATTTTTCATAGCTGATGCGTTGTTTTCTGGGTTAGTGTATGCCTGCGTGGCGGATTTAGTATATGAGGCTAGAACTTTTTTGCGTGCAATTGCAGAAGCTGTTTGGCGCTGTAGGTCGTTGGTTGGGTGAGGATTTTGGCGAACAAGAGGATCGGTACTGGCGGGAGTGACAGGATAATTCTGCGGCTGGCTCTGTTGACCAGGCAGTTTATAAGTTGATTGCCCACCATTTTCGGAATTCATAAAAAAATTATAGCATAAAAAGTGGAAAATATGATAAAATAAAGATATGGGCGAATGGCGGAATTGGTAGACGCGCCAGACTCAAAATCTAGTTCTAGCAATAGAGTGAGGGTTCGATTCCCTCTTCGCCCACCAATAAATAGGAGGTACAAGTGAAAAAGATTATTGCATTATTAACTTTAAGTATGTCTTTAGCATTAATGCAATGTGTCGGTGTATCTGCCTGTGATGTTGATATTCAACATGCTGATGAAGGTTGCGTTGAAACACAAGTTTCTACAGAACCTGTTACAAATTCAGAAGATGAGACGAAGAGTAACGAACGATTCTTCCTCGATAACAATATTGTGAACCTCGAGGGAAAGTTTGATTCTAGCGTCTTTTTTGTTGGTAATAAGATTAAAGATCAAAGTGTTGGCTCCGGTCTAGTTTTTGGTGCTGGTAGTGAATTGGAGGTGGCTGGCTCACATGATTATGGGTTTTATCTCGGTAATGATATTGTAATTCGAGGTACTTATACGGATGATGTGTTTGCTGCTGGTAGCCAGATTGCGATTGAACAAGACGCCAAAATTGGTCGTGATGTTTTCGTAGCTGGTAGTACAGTACGCATTAGCGCGGATATTCCAGGCAGTGTCTATATTGCATCGCAAAACATCAAAATTGAGAATGCAACTATTCATGGCGATTTGCGTGTGGCTACTTCAAAGATTGAATTTGGTGAAAACGTAAAAATTGAAGGCGTTTTTGGTTACAATGAAGATATCGTCCTTCAAGGTACGGCTTTGTATGAAGAAACCGATGTTTACACTCCGCTTACGTTTAATTATAGTCGTTTCCAGTGGACCTTCCGCTTTGCAATGTTGATCGCTGATATCATTACAATGGTGCTCGTTTTGGTTGTTGCGCGTAGGTTCTTTGCAAAATTGTCTGAATCGATTAAGAATTTTGACATTAAAGATACACTTTTCAATTTATTGGCGGGTCTTGTTGGTCTGATTGCTGCCGCTATGGCTATTGGTTTGCTTTGTGTGACGGTTGTTGGCTTGCCGGCAGCATTAATCGTAACGCTTGCTTTGGTTATCTTGCTTGTAGCTGCACAAACTGTAACTGCATTCGTGATTGGTGAAAAGTTCTTGCGCCTTAAATCATCCTATCTTAACTCTGGAATTACGATGGTAGTGCTGGTTGCGCTTGGCTGGATTCCACACATTGGTCCATTTATTTCGTCAATTTCGGCATTTTACGGACTTGGCATACTAATAAGAGCTATATTTAAAAAATGAAAATTGCCCTTTTTACGGATGCATTTCTTGACCTAACTGGCGGAGTAATTACGTCAGTTGGCAATCTCAAAGTGGAGCTTGAGCGACAGGGGCATACGGTTTATCTTTTTTCGACTGGCTTTCGTCGCTCCGAAGCCGAGAAAAAACGACTACAAAAACAACATATTTTTGTCGTGCCATCATGTTTTTGGTGCTTTCGTGGTCTGACTCCAGTTTCGCGTCGACCGGGTATTATTGAAAAATGGCTAAAGAAGAATTTTGTCGAGCTAAAGGATTTTGATATTTTCCATATTCATTATGAAGGCGGTTGTTCGATTGCTGGCTTGAGATTGGGTAAAGAATGGCATATCCCGACCGTACAAACAATGCATGGCCGTGAGGATGTTGGCGTTAAAAGCATTGCGCCGCTTGGTCTGCGCTCCTTTGTGGCGGGCGGTTTGAATTGGTTTCATTCGTGGTATTTGCCGCACCCGCAGAAAGTTAAAAAGGACGATAAATACGCCTACGATTTTCCGAGTCGCAAAATGTGGGAGTTGATGGTTAACCACGCAAATGCCGCTGATTTGGTTTTGACGCCGACCGATCATTTTCGCCGCAAATTAATCCATTATGGCGTAAAGCGAGACGCGCAGGTTCTTGCGAACGGTTTTTTGGATGAAAAATTTCCAAATGATGTTGACGTTAAAGTTCTGAAGCCGGGCGAAACTTTGCGTATCGTTTGGCATTGTCGTTTAATGCCAGAAAAACGTTTGATGGTGTTCTTGGAGGCGCTTAAGAACGTTAAGGGTAAATATCAGCTTGATGTTTTTGGTGATGGTCCGGATTATCGTAAGGCTGCCAAAATGATCAAAAAATATCAGATGCCGATTGTCTTGCATGGTTCCAAGCCATTTTCCGAAGTGGAAAAATACATTCGTAAAGCGCATCTCGATGTCTTGGTTTCGTATAATTACGATACGTTTGGCATGACTTTAATTGAGGCGGCCGCCTATGGCGTACCGTCACTCGTATGCGACCCGGATATGCGCGAAGTTTTATCGGAAGATAGATTATTTATTTGTGATGGTCCTGATGCAGGTGCAATCGCGCGTGGAATTCAGGCTATTTTGGATCAACCATCACAGATTGAAGAGGTTAGTCGCAAGTTGCTTGATAGCCGTTATGATTTTGCCCAGTCGCGCCGCGCGGCCGAATCTGTTAAAATATATGAAACACTAAGGAGAAAAGCATGAAAAAATATTTGGCCGACATTTTAACTTTTTCCCGTATTGGGCTGTCGATTTTCTTGATTATTTGGGGCATTTTGGGCGGCTCGGTGCGTAGTGGCTTTCTAATCTTTATAATTGCTGAATTGACCGATTCGTTTGATGGCACATGCGCGCGCAAATGGCCATTCCCGAAGGGCAAAGAGCCAAAATACCGCAAATACGCGGTTAAATACGACATGATTGCCGATGCTTTATTATGGTTTTCGTCGGTCTTGTTCTTTACCTTGCGCGTAAATTGGTTGGTTGGGTTAATTATTATGTTTGGCGTGGCAATTCTCTGCTTTGTGATCGAATTGATTGTTTACGGTAAGCTATTTGGTCATCCGGATGACTGCGCTAAGCATTCACTTTGTAATCGTAATTTTAATTTGGCGAAAAAGATTGTGATGACGCGTCGTTGGTTTTATCTTTTGACAATTTTTGTTGTGGCCGGATGGCTTTTGGTGGCTGCCGAATGGTCGGCGTTGACAAAGATGGTCGCAGTTTCTTGTGGATTGGCGATTGGTGGTTTCTTGTGGTTCTTCCTAGAAGAGCGTCGCAAAAACATTTCGCGCAACGCAGTTGAACTCGAGGAAAAAATGTCAAAAAAACACTAATTAAGAGGCGCGGCAATTGTGGCCTGCTCGAAGCTAGTCAAAGAGCGCGGCAATTGTGGCCTGCTCGAAATTGTTCGGGTTGAAAAGATTATAGGTGGCAATTTTGTTGGCGCATGTGCCCATCCAAAGTGAAAGTGGCGTGTATTTTGTGTTTTCGATATTGATTGCCGAAACGTTGCCATTTTTGGCGATGAGGATTTGACCATTGCAGAACGTAATAATTGAAATTGGGTAACTAAGAGTAAATTTATGCAGGGCTTCGACGATTTGCAAAAGTGGCTGAGAAAGCAGGATGACTTTTGGATAATAAACGGAGCGGAAGAGCTTCTGAACTCCGGGCAAAGTAGCAAAAAAGCAGATATTGTCATTCATGAGGACTTGTTCCGGGTTGGTACTCGTGATGAGATCGATGCTGTCGCGCGTGATGAGGGTTGGTTTTTGTGTTCTTATGCAGGCGCTAATGATGGCCTGGGTTGTGATGGAATTTTTGGAAAAATCACCGGTAAGCAAGTTGAAATCGGCCAGATTGAAGGCTTCGTTTAGTTCGTCGCTTTGGTGAAAAGAGCCAGAATCAGTGGATGGTAAAAAGCGGAAATTATCCAGTGGCGGCAGTTTGTTTTTAAGGGTATCCGGCAAAAAAACTTGCACGGAGCGGATCGGATTTTGGTTGGCTAGAGCTTCGGCAGTGCGGATTTCGAAGTTAAAATTTTGGCTATTGCCGCCAAAAACGCTGATTTCTCCCTGTTTTTGGTCAGGAATATTCCAGCTTAGGTCGGAATAGGGATTTTGTTCAATTTTATGAAAATAATCCATTAAAACTCCATTTCGATGCTGATGGGACAGTGATCTGAGCCGCAGTAGTGCTCATAAATTTCGGCTTTTTGCAGTTTTGGGCTGAGCTTTTGATCAATAAAGAAATAATCAATGCGCCAACCGACGTTGTTTTCGCGTGCATGGTCCCAGTGCGACCACCAGGTATAGCGGATGCTCGTCGGGTTGAGATATCTAAAAGTATCGATATAGCCGGCGGCAAGTAAGTTGCTTATTCCTGCGCGCTCTTCATCGGTAAAGCCAGCCGAATGATGGTTGGTTTTGGGGCGTGCGATATCGTTTTCGGTGTGTGCTGCGTTGAAATCGCCACAGGTAATAATTGGCTTTGAAGAGCTTTGTAGTAGTTTGAGATAATCTGGATCCCATTTTTTATGGCGCAGCTCGAGGCGCGAAAGGTCTGGTTTAGAATTTGGTGTGTAGACGTTGGCGAGGCGAAAATCTTGAAAATCGAGTGACAAAATGCGTCCTTCTTCCCTGGCCAAATCATAATTTGGTGTATTTGGAAGATCGACAATTTCACAATCGAGCGAATTTTTGACAAGCACGGCGGTGCCAGAGTAACCTGCTTTTTGGGCTGGATTCCAATAAACGCGGTAGCCGTAGGTGCCAAAATCAAAATCAATTTGTTCAGGTTTGCATTTGATTTCTTGTAAGCACAAGACGTCAGGCTGTTCTTTTTCGAGGAAATTTTGCAGGGCATTTTTGTTGATGATGGCGCGGAGTCCGTTCACATTCCAGGAATAAAGTTTCATTAAAAGCGTCCTCGATCGATGTCGCGTTTTTTGATGGTTTCGCGCTTATCGTAGTTCTTTTTTCCTTTGCCGAGTGCAATAACGAGCTTGATGTGGCGGCTGCCAGCCAGAAGACGCACTGGCACAATCGTGAAACCGGCGGTTTTTTGCTTAGCAAGTCCGGCAATTTGCTTTTTGGTGGCAAGTAATTTGATGTTTTCGACGTTTAGAGCGCCCAGCGTGAGATTATTTAGCCATAATTCACCGTTATGAATGGTGACGAATGTGCCTTTGAGCTGTGCGTAATGATCGCGAATGGCGCGAACTTCTGGCCCGGCGAGGCACATACCAACAGAAAGCTCTTCGCCGAGCTGATAATCATAATGCGCGCGACGATTGACGACAACTGTATCTGGGGTTTTTGCTTTTTTCATTAGTTACATTATAGCATGTTTGGGGTGGTTTTGTATTGGGGTAAATTGCCTTTGCTTGACATTATTTTGATTTTGTGCTATAATATAGGTAAATAGGAATATTTTTGTGCTTAAAGGGGGGTCGAATTATTTCCCTGCTATTTTTATTTTAGCTTGACGTTGTTTTCGCCAACGATTTCTTTGAGTTTTTTGATTAAATCTTCATCGACTTCAACTTTGAATGGCATGCGGAGCGGTTTTTTCTCGGCTCCGTCTTGCAAAACGAGGATTACTTCCTGAAAGCCAATATTAAGATCGCAGAGACGACGAATGGCAGTGAGGTCGTCGGTTTTATTGGGGTCTTCAACGAGGATGTAGAGACGCTCTTTGCGCGGGTCTTTTGGTGGTGTGACTGGGGCGTGTGGTGGCTCGACATATGAAGCGGAACTATCGCTGCTACCGTTTGAGCCACTATGGGTGACGCGTTCGGCGGAACTTTTTGACTTTGGATAGCGCTTTTTAGTGGTGGCGGCTACGACCGGTTCGGGTAATTTTTGGCCGGTTTTTTCGTATGATTCGAGCATTTCATCAGAAATGACTTCGACGGTTTCGGCCATTAGTTTAGCTTCGGAGGTCATGTTTCCGTCTTTGTCGGTGGCATTTACCTTGCCGGTGGCGCGGATGACGTTATCGACTACCAGTTTGGCGCCGCAAACTTCATAGGTGGATGGAAAAATAATAATTTCGGTTTCGGTGGTTTTGTTTTCGATTTTGACGAAGGCCATTTTGGTGTTGGATTTAGTCAAAATGGTACGAACAGCGGTAATGATGCCACCTACGGTGATAACCTTGTTGTTGTTTTCTGGTGTGATGTAGGACATTGGGTGAGTCTGCTCTTCGAAATAAGTGTCGTACTTATCGAGTGGATGGGCGGAAAGATAGAGACCCATGAGGTCGCGCTCCCAGAGGAGCTGTTCCTTGTCGGAATACTGAACTGGAGCTGGTTTGATGTCTGGAACCGGAATGGTGCCGGCGTCACCCATGGCGCCGAAGAGGTCGGTTTGGCCAGAGCCGACGTCTTTTTGGATTTTGGCGCCGTAGGCTTGAATTGCCTCTAGATTAAAGAGAAGATCCGAGCGGCTGTAACCAAAACTGTCAAAGGCACCAGTTTTAATGGCTGCTTCCCAAGATTTTTTATTAAACTTGGTCGAATCGATACGTTTGGCAAAATCGAAAATCGAGGTAAATGGACCGTTTTTCTTGCGTTCTGGCAAGACGATGTCTTCGACGAGGGATTTACCCATATTTTTAATACCGGAGAGACCAAAACGAATCGTGCGTTCGCCACCGACGATACCGAAATCGCCGTAGGATTGGTTAATATCTGGACCAAGAACTTTCATGCCCATGCGCTTACATTCGGTAATTTCGATGGCGAGACGATCAGTCCAGCGCATATCGGCGGTCATGAGAGCGGCCATAAAGGCGTCTGGGTAATGTGCCTTGAGATAGGCGGTCCAATACGAAACTAGCGCGTAGCATGCGGCGTGGGATTTGTTGAAACAATAGTTTGCGAAGTCGAGAAGTTGGGCCCAGAAAGTTTCGGCGATTTCTTCGGTTGCGCCGCCAAGTTTTACGGCGCCTTCGATAAACTGAGGTTTAACCTTGTTCATGAGGTCGACTTTTTTCTTACCCACAGCTTTGCGGAGCGTATCTGCCTGACCGCCAGTAAAGCCACACCATTCCTTTGAAATCTGCATGAACTGTTCCTGATAGATCATAATACCGTAGGTGTTTTTGAGGGAGTTTTCGAGGCCTGGATGGAGATAGGTAATCGGCTCTTCGCCATGTTTGCGGCGAATGAAGGAGTCGATAAACTGCATCGGGCCTGGGCGATAAAGTGCCACCATAGCGATAATATCTTCGAAGGAAGTTGCCTTGAGGTCTTTGAGATAGCGTTTCATGCCGGCAGATTCAAGCTGGAAGACACCGGTCGTGTCGGCACGCTGGAGCAATTTGTAAGTTTCTTCGTCGTCGAGTTGGACGGAATACATATCGAGGTCGTTGTTATAAACTTTGCGAATCATGCGCAAGGCGTTATTAATCACGGAAAGGTTGGAGAGACCCAAAAAGTCCATTTTGAGTAGGCCGAGTTCCTCGACGGTACCGCAGGGATATTGGGCGGCGATTGGACCTTTGGCGGAAACTTCGAGCGGAAGGAATTTGACTAAATCATCAGGAGCAATAACAACGCCACAGGCGTGAACGCCGTGGTTGCGGATGGTGCCTTCGAGGCGCGAGGCAAAATCGAGCACTTCTTTGGAAATTGGGTTGGTTTCGTATTCGCGTTTGAGATCCGGGATGTCGCGGATGGCATCTGGAAGGTGGCAGTGGTGGCCCATGACTGGATCTGGTACCATTTTGGCGAGGCGGTCGGCTTCGGCGTATGGCACTTCGAGCACGCGTGCCACATCGCGCACGGCGTTTTTGGCCATCATTTTACCGAATGTAGCAATGTTGGAGACGCGGCCTTCGCCATATTTGCGCGTACAATATTCAATCACCTCATCGCGGCGCGTATCCTGAATATCGGTATCAATATCTGGCATGGAGATACGGTCTGGATTTAAAAAGCGCTCAAAAAGTAGGTCATATTTGAGCGGATCAAGCTCTGTAATACGAAGAGAGTATGCGAGCAATGAGCCAGCAGCGGAGCCACGCCCTGGACCATAGACGATTCCCTGGTTCTTACCCCACATAATAAAGTCTTGCACAATCAAGAAGTAACCATTGTAGCCCATTTTGTCGACCACGGAAAGTTCATAGTCGATGCGCGGGAGGATTTTGGTTTTTTCGTCACGAGTTTTATCGACTTCTTCGAGAATGGCACGACATTCCGGAATAGTGAGCTCTTTGGCTTCCTCCTGAGTTTTGCCACCATAACGGAAAGCGAGACCACGGAAAACGAGTTGATCGAGATAACTTTTGTCGGTTTCGCCTTCTGGGACTGGGAATTTTGGAATAAGAATGCGACCAAGCTGGAGGTTAACATTACAGCGTTCGGCAATGCGTTTGGTATTTAAAATGGCTTCTGGGCAGGTTTTTTGCCACCTGGAGACGAGTTCTTGGGCCGGAACGACGTGAAGTTCATAGTCTTTTAGTGTCATACGTTTTGGATCGGAAAGGTTGGAAGCTGTACCAACACAGAGTAAAACTTCATGCGCATCTTGATCTTCGGGGTGAATATAGTGAGCGTCACAAGTAACGACGAGTGGTAGGCCAAGCTCTTTGGCGTGAGCCATGTGCCAGTCGTTAATTTTCTTTTGTTCGGCGGAGTGGGTTGGCGAATCTGGATGGCCATGATCCTGCATTTCAAGATAAAAACGATCTTTGAAAACATTGCGATACCAATCAATAAGTTCGAGTGCTCGTGTATCATCGTCTGCGCGAATTGCCTCGGAAATTTCGGAACCCATACAGCCAGAAAGACAAATGATGCCTTCGTTGTATTTTTCGAGATCTTCGTGATCGGTGCGAGGTTTATAATATTTGCCGTTGATTTCAGCGTTCGACATGATGCGACAAAGATTTTCGAAACCTTTATCATTCATGGCGAGGAGCGTGATATGAAAGCGTTGTTTGTCTTTGGCTGGGTCTTTGTCGGTCATTTTGCGAGCTGCAACATAAGACTCAAGACCAAGAATTGGTTTAATGCCATTATCATTACAAGTTTTGTACAGCTCGATAAGGCCAGACATGGTGCCGTGATCCGTTACGGCGACAGCCTCCATTCCCTGCTCTTTAACGTATTGAACGAGCTCTGGAATTTTCGTCAAACCATCAAGAAGCGAGTAGTGAGTGTGATTATGTAGATGCACAAAATCGCTCGCTTGTAATTGAATATTCTCCTCGCTTTCAGACATGGTCTAATTATAGCATATTTTGGGGTTTGGTATTGGTGGTTAGTCCCATGGGGAGAGGATCTTGGATTCAACACCCCTGTTGAAGTTGGTGTGGCCGATTACTTTTTCCACGTTCCAGCCGCTGAGATCCATGTAGTAATTTGCGCTGCAGCCTGCATGATCGAACATACCGCGCATATCGGTTACGGAGCTAGTATCCCAGGTACTGAGGTCACCTACGGACCAGGTGGTGGCATTGTAGCCTGCATAGTCGAACATGAAGGACATAGCGGTTACGGAGCTGGTATCCCAGGCACTGAGGTCGCCTACAGACCAGGTGGTGGCTTTGTAGCCTGCACTAGAGAACATGCTAGACATATTGGTTACGGAGCTGGTATCCCAGGTACTGAGGTCGCCTACGGACCAGGTGGTG
>JAZUJS010000039.1:0-2162 GCA_045642865.1 Candidatus Nanosyncoccus sp. | reverse complement strand
AAGCTGGGATTCGGTGTTGTATGTTTCAATTCCTGATTTCATTTCGGCAAATGATGAAATAAGTTACAGGAAATCCATTTACCGCTTGGTTAATCATTTGCGCGACACACATGCTTCTCTTCCTGCCACAGTCGATACCATACTGTTTGGCCCTTATCGTCCGAATTTCGGGATGAAGATGATTGATGATACGCTGATTATCAGTAGTATTAATGATGAAGAAAATAATGTTGACAGGTTCCGTGTCGGCGATGTGGTGTTGCAAGTTGATGGAATGGATGCGCATTATCTTTACGACAGCTTGCAGCAATATGTCTGTGGAGGAAATTATTGGTCAAACCAAAGGCTAGTGTGCAATGCGGTACTTTCCCGACAGGAAAAATCAACACAATTCATGATTCTTAGAGACTCGGACACAATTATGTTGGAATCGCGCAACGAGACTTCTGTGAACCTTTATAAGAATAGAATTAACTTGTTGAAAAACAAGGAAAAAGAACAATTGTGGAGTTGGATTGATGAGGATATTGCCTATCTTGACTTAGAATCATTGACGCGCAAGAATTTCAAGAAAAACTATTCTCCGATACGACAGGCATCTGTCATCATTTTGGATTTGCGCAATTATCCGGACAATTTAGTGGTTTCGGATGTCGCGAAGAATTTTGTTCCCGAAAATTCCTTTTTTGCCTATATTGTCTATCCCGATGTGCATTGGCCCGGCAAATTGCGGTATATGATGTCAACGCTTTTTATCGGTTCGAAAGATTGCTTCAAGGGTAAACTGGTAGTGCTTGTCGATGAAAACACGGGAAGTTTCTCGGAATATCTGACGATGATGTTACAGGCTAATCCAAATACGGTTGTGGTTGGTTCTCCAACTTCGGGTGCTGACGGAAATATTGACACCTTTGTCTTCCCTGGAAATATCACTACCATCTTTACATCTTTAGGCGTCCTTTATCCTGATTTGTCACCAACACAACGGACAGGCATCCGCATCGATTATCAAGTTGAGCCGACTATTTCAAGCGTAAAGGAAAACAAGGATGTAGTGCTGGAAAAAGGCATATTGGTAGCTCGTGAACTGAGCGGAAAACCAAATTAAGTGATACCTTAATTCCGCAACACCATAATTTTTTGGTTTTTTAATATCCTGAGCGACAAAAAGTTGCCAAAGATTTTGCCATATCAGAAATTTCACTTATTTAGTGCTGCAATTAAAACACAAGCAAAAATCCAGGATGGTATGTCGGAATTACAAATAAAATCTGATACGATAGCGACTTTTGGCGAAATATTCCACATCATGGACGTTTTTAAGCGTCTCGGCCTCGGCAAGCTCGTTGATTCGAGCCTCGGCAAGAGGGATGCAAGCTGGAACGCCTTCCAATACGGCGAGGTGATGGAGGCCCTCTTCTGCAACTACCATTGCGGTGTAGTGTAGAAAAGCGCATATTTGCAGCGGCAAACCAAAGCGTCGGCGACAGCGTCGGAGCGAACAAAGCGTCTGTCTTCGATTCATTGGGGCATCGAACCCCAATGAATCGAAGCAAACCAAAAACTTGACTCTCCATCAGAGTAAACTATTATCAGTCGTAAACACAGACGGCTGACAACCGATAACAGTCTTTATTAAGTAGCTGTGCAAAATTAGTTTACATATTGAAAACGAGGCAACGAGGTCACGAGATTGCGAGACGACGAGGCACCACGAAGTTACGCAACTACGAAACCTCGCAGTCTCGAAGCCTCGCGACCTCGAAATCCCATGCCCATTTATCATGCAGTTTATTTTTGACCACTTACTTATTAACCCGTCAACTTGAACCAGTCGTAAGACACAAAAGCGACAACCAAATTCAGCAAATCACAATTGTCTAGCAAAGAAGAAAAGATTGATGTTAGATTTATGAAAGATTTACGTCCAAAAAACATCTTACGCCAGCCCATCTTTTCAATTCATACGCTTGTACATCCAAAAAACCTGCGGAAATCAGTTATTTTTGTTCCAAATTCTTGTTTAATTCACACAAAAACCAAATTCATTCCAAAAATCAATTACCTTTGCATGGAATAAGAAAACATTAAAAACTCAATATCATGTTTGCAAAAGACGTTTATGCTGGCCGTCGCGCCACTTTGAAAAAGGAACTGAACGC
>JAZUJS010000038.1:0-3598 GCA_045642865.1 Candidatus Nanosyncoccus sp. | reverse complement strand
GTGTACCATTCAGAAATTACAAATAAGACTGCTAGCGGTCTTTTTTTGTACTCGAACAATTTGACGGTGTGGTGGATGCCTTCGGCATGCGGGTGTACCATTCAGAAATTACAAATAAGACTGCTAGCGGTCTTTTTTTGTTATATAATCGATGGTATGAACGAGGCAATTTTTAATTTTTTGGGTGCGAACCCGGTTTTTGAAAAAATATCGGATATAATTTTGATTTTGGCATTGGCAACCTTGTGTGTTGGTGGGGCGACTGGGTTGGTGCAGTGGATTAAGCGTAAAAGCTTGAAAAAAGTTGATAAAGAACTTCTGATGGTGATTCCGGTGGTAGTGTTCTTGGTTGGGGTTTATTTCTTCTTCGACAAGTTTTGTATCGTGAACTATCGTCCTATGATTGTTGATGGCGAGATGAAGCCATCATTCCCTTCTACTCATACAATGTTGGTGTTGGCGATTTTTGCGATGACAATTATGGCGTTGCCGAAGTATGTTAAGAATAAAAATATCCGTTTTTCGTTAAATGGAATTATGATTACTCTTGCCGTTTTGGTGGCATTTGCGCGTTTAGCGTCCGGGATGCATTGGTTTACGGATATCCTTGGCGGGATTGGCTTTGGTGCGGTCGCCGCAGTTCTCTATTACGTGTTTCTTAAAAAAGTGAAAGGAAAAAATGAGTAGTGTATTTGCAAAAATCGTAGCTGGTGAGATTCCTTGCTACAAAATTTATGAAGATGATAAGGTTTTGGCCTTTCTCGACATTTATCCAGAGACTAAGGGTCACACTTTGGTGATTCCAAAGGTCGAGGTGGATAGGATTTATGATCTTGAAGAGGCTGATTATTCAGCTTTGATGGCGGCGGCTAAGAAAATTGCGCGCCATATGGAAGACGTTTTGGGCGAAAGGACTTTGTGGAAGGTGATGGGCACAGATGTGCCACATGCACACATTCATTTGATGCCGCTTGATTCAACTTGGGAATACGGGCGCATTTTGGAGCTTATGCCAGAGGAATTTGCCGAGATTCAAGCAAAACTCAAAATGTAAAATCAGAAAAATAATCTCTGTTTGCAACAGGGGTTATTTTTTATGGATATTGTAAAAGTTAATTTTACTTTTTATAATATAAGCATTATGGATGAGCTGGATATTATTAAAAAAGCTGGGCTGAATGAGGCGCAGGCAAAGATTTATTACACTTTAATGATGAACGGGGCGTTGCTGCCGGCAAAGCTGGCGGAGCTTTCGGGTGAGTCGCGTGAGAATGTTTACAATATCTTGCGCAAGCTGGAAGGGATGGGGGTGGTTGTAAAAACTGATGATAAGAAAACGACTTATCGTGCGGCGAATCCGAGTATGCTAGAGACACTAGCCGAGAACCGTCGTAAGGTGGTGGCGAAGAATGAACGTGTCGTTAAGGATGGTATGAGCATGCTTTTAAACGCTTTCTATGCTAATAATGAGATGCCAGGAAGTCGCACACTTGAGGGGATTGAGGGGGTGAAGGAAGTATATCTTGATGTGTTGCGTACCAAGAAGGATGTTTATTTGTTGCGAACGAAAGCAGATGAGATTATGAATGAGTATGATGGATTTTTGCATAAGTATCGCGATCAGTTGCCGCAGCTTGGCATAAAGACTTATGCTCTGACGCCGGATGGGGCAATGGCGCGACGCAAAATGAGAAACGGGCGCGATAAAGAAGTTGGTTTTGTGCGCACTTTGATGCCGGAGGATGCCTATGATATTCCGGTTGAGATACATGTATGTGGTGATAAGGCGGCATTTATTTCATTCGGTGAGACGCAGATGGCAACCATTATTGATAGTCCGACGATTGCGGCGGCCGTTAAGTGGATGATTTTGACCGTGACGGATTTTTATAAGAAAAATTATCCGCAGAAATATACGGATTTTTGACGTTTTTCTAGTTGGTTTTTGGGGCTTTTTGGCATTTTGTAAAAATGAATTTTACACTTTTTATGATTTTTTACCCCTGTTAAAGTAGTGATTGTTTTTTAATAGTTTACTTTTTGGGCAAAGTGTGGCATAATATGTTCATCGCGAGCGAAACAAAACAATCGCGATTGCACATGTAAATTTCATTCCCATTTCCTAACATCCACTGGCGTTGTCGGTGGATTTGGAGGCGATTTGAAGCGGCGCCTCTTGATCCATTGACAACATTAGCATGTATATAAAGGAGGTGATAAAATATGACATTACTCGGTAATGCTTTCTCTCTTCAGATGCTGGACTTGAGCAAGGAGCAGAATGTGAAAGTCGTACCCGCGACCGTAGCTGAAGTTTCAAACTCTGGTTTCAGATCCGTTGTAGGTCACCAGGACACGGCAAATGTCCTTACTACGCTTCTTGGCGTAGAGGTTGCTTACAATAGGGAGTCTGTTAAGCTTGGGGACGGCGACGTTCTCTATGTGGCTCAGGTCACAGGCGGCAGACTGCCTGAAGGGGCAATGACTCTCCCTGCGGGGCTTGAGCTTGCTTTCCTGAAGGTAACTCTGTAAGAGGGGCTAGTCACTGATTGTATTTTAATCGCTTTTTTTACGCGTTTTGAGCCGGTGGGTGCTAAAAATCAAAAACGCTGCTGTAACATTTTGCCAGCAAGTATCGCCACGACCCCAGCCATTTGGCTGGGCGAGCGTACCGAGGTTGTCACTTATTGTTTTGTACTATATCTGCCGGCGGGCGTACGCGGAAGGTGTTTTTATGGAAAGATTATTTATTATTGATGGCAGTTGCGGCGGATGGACCGATTCATGTAGGTCTGTTGTTAGAGTAGAGCTCTCCGGTAGTTACGTGTCACTTAGCGTAAAGAGCGGGAGAAATCCTATGCTCAGTGAGTTACCGGCCGTACTGGGTCTACTCCTTAAGGAATACGAAAAGGAGAACGGCTCACTTATGGAATACGAGCGTAAGAGGGATTATAGATTCTGTTACGTAAGAGGTTTTTCAGGCTGTGCGGATTACTATATCGAGACGCGTTCGGGCGACGGATTTCCGGAGAGGAAACACTTACTTGCTAAGTCGTGTTTTGACAAGGTGGGAAGAGTGAGTGGTTTCGTCTATGATTTCCTCGATTTGGCCATTTCGGCTGGCTGTGCATTTGAAAAGAGGGACGGACATTACTTCTTCGATCGTAGTAAAGATGAGTTTTTGGCAAATGGTGGTACTATCACCTGTATTAAGCCGCGTCTTTATGAGTACGAGGAGGGATGGACTTGCCCCCGTGACATTGCACCGATAGTTCCTCTGTTAGTCTGCCGCAAGGCACCACTGATGGAGGAGCTTGACGAGCCAGAGCCTGAAAAAACTGAGTCTGAGGAAACGGATGAGGAATGAAGGCGTTTTATATACATGTGAAAGGAGATGATTGGAATGAAAAAATGTTCCCCCTAGTTTTGCTGGGGGGATTTTTTTATGGAGCACAAGCGGTTCACCTCCCAAACAAGTTGCACAACATTCTAGTTGTTAATGTTTTTAGTATAACACAGAAAAATCTGGGCAAGCGGTTTCGTATCCACTAAGGCTTTGTAAAAACTCCACAGGTGTCATATTATTCAACATTGAATG
>JAZUJS010000037.1:0-6625 GCA_045642865.1 Candidatus Nanosyncoccus sp. | reverse complement strand
CTATTTAGAAAGTGAGTCACTTAAGCAATTAGACGACAAAATACTTACATATATTGACTTCTATAATTATCATCGTATACACTTAGGTTTAAGTTATAGAACACCTAGCCAAATGTTGCAAAGGTTCTGAAGGTTGTATGGTGCTACAGTAGTGGATGGTTATGAAATGGCTTTTATTTGGGTTTATGCTAAAATGGTATATGTTGATAAAAAGGATGTAAAAATGAAAAAAATTTTTTGGGGAATTGCGTTTATTGCAGTTGGTGTGCTCGTTGCACTGAGGGCTTTTGACGTGCTTGATTTTAATATTTTCTTTGATGGTTGGTGGACATTGTTTATCATTATTCCGGCCCTGATTGGTTTATGTACGGAGAAGAAGAAGCTCGGCCCTATTATCTGGCTTTTGATTGGTATACTACTTTTGTTGTCTACTAATGGATTGCTGCCTGCAGATACAGTTGGTAGATTAATTGTGCCGGCGGTACTTGTTTTGATTGGCGCCAAAATAATTATTGGTGATTCGATTAAAGAGAAATCGCTTCCTAAGGATGCTAAGGTTACGGAAGACGAGAAGTATTACGCAGCTTTTAGTGGTAAGAAGATAAATTACGCTGAAAAAGAGGCTAAAAATATTGAAATTAACGCTACTTTTGGTGGCATTCAACTCGATTTGCGCAATGCTAAAATCGCTGATGATTTGGTGGTGAAGGTTTCTTGCGTTTTTGGTGGAATTGATATTTTGCTCCCTGAAAATGTGAAGCTTGTAGATAAAACTAGTGCTATGTTTGGTGGGGTCGACTCAAAGAAATTTGTTTCGCACGCGGATGAAAATTGTAAGACTGTATATCTGACAGGGAACTGTTTGTTTGGTGGAGTCGAGGTTAAATAATGAATACGGCAAATAAAATCGTTAAATATTTAGGATACGCGGTGGCAATTTCGCTGATTGTGGGGATTTTTAGTGCAATCGCGGCAATTTTTACGGGTGGTTTTACGAATCATGCTGACGTGTCGGATGAAATTATCAATTTGAAGAAGGACGAAAGTAAGTTGGTGCTGGATATTGCAGCAAATCGTGCCAAAATTACCGTTAAAGAAGGCGACGAATTGGGCGCAAGTAGCAATAGCGACAAGACCAAAATCGAGAAGAATGCAAATCAGTTGACTGTTCGAAGCGAGAAAAGTGCGCCTTGGTGGGATGAAGAAGATAATATAGACGTGACGATTCCGAGAGGAATGAAATTTGACGCCGTGTCGATTGTGGTTGGTGCTGGTGGGGTGAATGTTGAAAATCTTGTAACGAAGTTCTTGGCAATGGATACTGGTGCCAGTAAAGTGGTGATTGAAAATATTATTACTTCTGATAATACCAAAATTAATGGTGGTGTCGGCGAGTTTACGATTAAAAATGGCAGCCTAAAGAATCTTGATCTTAACCTCGGTATTGGTTCAAGTTCGATTACGGCGGCGCTTTTTGGCAATTCTGATATTGATTCTGGGATTGGTGAGACGAAGGTGACGCTTCTTGGTGGTAAGGATATTTATACTGTGAACGCCGAAAAGGGTATTGGTGATGTTAAAATCGATGATGTTTCGGTTGGTAACGATGAAAAAGTTGGTACGGGTAGCAATTATGTACATGTATCTGGCGGTATCGGAGCGGTTAATGTGAAATTTGGCGAGGCAAACGTGGCCGAACCGGTCGTGATTGAACCAGTTGTGGTCGAACCGGTCGTGGTTGAACCAATCGAAGTAATTACTGAATAGAGTAAAACATTTAGATACCGAGGAGATTCTGAGGTATCTTTTTGTTGCTTGGCGCCGTCTTTTGGTCGAAAATATGCTATAATAAAGCTGTATATTAACAAAATGGGAAGACCGCAGATACTTTCATAGATGAAGCTCATGTTCCATGAAAATATCTGATGTTTTCCCAGAAAGGAAAAGATTTTTCGATGGATATTATTAATCCAAGCGGAAAAAAGACTACCGTCATTGAAACTCAATGGCTTGGTCGCACGCTAAAATTAGAAGTAAATCGCGTAGGTTTCCGTACTACTTCATCCGTGCTCGTAACGTACGGTGATACTGTAGTGCTCGGTTCGGTCGTGGTAAGCAAAAAACCTGTAGTGCAGGATTTCTTCCCACTATCAATCGATTACGAAGAGAAATTCTATGCTGCTGGCAAGATTTCGGGTTCGAAATTTATTAAGCGCGAAGGCAAACCAGCTGACGAGGCAATTCTCGTTGGTCGTTTGATTGATCGCCCAATTCGTCCACTCTTCCCGAAGGGGTATCGCCAAGAAGTCCAGGTTGTGACGACCGTTCTTTCGATGGATCCAAGCTTCCGCCCGGATTGTGTAGCAATGCTTGCAGCTTCCGCAGCTCTTATGAATGCTGGTGTGCCATTTGATGGTCCTGTAGCTGGTCTTCGTATTGGCCGTCTTGGTGGTGAATTTAAGGCCTTCCTCAGCCCAGAAGAACGCGAACAGTCCCCACTTGATCTTGTCGTCGCTTGTAAAGATGGCAAAATCATGATGGTTGAAGCTGGTGCTAAAGAAGTTCCAGAAGCAACTATTATTGAAGCAATGCACTGGGCAGTCGAAAATGTAAAGCCAGCTCTTGATCTTCAAAGAGAGCTTGCTAAGCTTGTCAATGCTCCAGCTCAAGAATATGAACTTTTGCTTCCGAAAGATGATATTCAAGAGAAAGTTGATGCTTATTGGGCAAAAGAAGATCTCGGTCACAAGGCTCGTGGCAATGTGCTTGAGCGCCAAGAGATTTTGGACGAATATGAAGCCAAAATGCATGCCGAATTCGCTCTTGAACTTGGAAACGGTGAAACTGACGAAGAAAAGATTGCTGATTATGAAGCAAATTGTAAGGCTGACTATTCTGGCGCCTTCGAACTTGCTCGCAACCACGAAGTGCGTCGCGCGATTATTGAAGAGGGAACACGTCCAGATGGTCGTGTCTTGGCTCAAGTTCGCCCACTCTCATCACAGGTTGGCATTTTGCCGCGCACTCACGGTTCATCACTCTTTACTCGTGGCCTTACTCAAGCTATGAACATTGTAACTTTGGCTCCTTTGTCATATGCACAAGAGCTCGACACAATGGAAGTTACTGATGGCAAGCGCCGCTATATGCACCACTATAATGCACCATCATACACGGTTGGCGAATGTGGTCGTCTTGGTTCTCCAGGACGTCGCGAAGTGGGTCATGGTTACTTGGCCGAGCGCGCTTTGATGCCAGTTTTGCCATCCGAAGAGGAATTCCCATACGCGATTCGTTCCGTGACTGAGATTATGTCTCAAAACGGTTCGACCTCAATGGCTGCAACCTGTTCATCATGTCTTGCTTTGATGGATGCTGGTGTGCCTTTGAAGCGTCCAGTTTCTGGTGTGGCTATGGGCCTCATGGTTGATGTGCCTAAGGGCCAAGAAATCACCGCTGACGATGTCGACAAGGCTTATGTTCTTACCGATCTTATGGACGCTGAGGACTTTGCTGGTGATATGGACTTCAAGGTTACTGGTACTACCGAAGGTATTACTGCTCTCCAGATGGATATGAAGGTTCATGGCCTCCCTGTTGAGATTATGGAGAAGGCAATTAAGCAGTCTCACGATGGACGTATGTTTATCCTTGAGCACATGCTTTCAGTTCTTCCTGGCCCACGCGAAGCTATTTCGAAGTATGCTCCACAGATTGAGAAATTGATGATTAATCCTGATAAAATCGGTGCCGTAATTGGTAAGGGCGGTGAAATGATTAACAAAATCACTTCCGAAACCGGCGCACAGGTTGATATTGATGATTCTGGCCTCGTAACGATTGCAGGGAATGACCCTGAGAAGATTAAGAAAGCTCTTGATTGGATTAAGGGCTTAACTGAGGAACCGGAAGTTGGCAAGATTTATGAAGGCACCGTTGTGACGATTAAGGATTTCGGCGCATTCGTTAACATTATGCCAAATATCGATGGCATGCTTCACATTTCGCAAATTTCCGATAAGCGTCTCGACAAAGTTACGGATGTTTTGAAGGAAGGCGATAAAGTACGTGTCCGCCTTGTTGCTATTGACGATAAGGGACGTTTGTCACTTACAATGCGCAATTTGGACTAATATTGTCTGCAAAAAGAGCTCTTTTGATCGGGGCTCTTTTTTGTTTTTCGAGCTTCGGTAAGGTTCAGCGTGAGTTGCTGGAGGTTGTAAAAGCCGGAAAAGTCGAAAACGAAAGGGAAGCGCTAAAAGCGTTTCTTAACCAGTGGTATTTACTGGTTGCCCCCGGATTTATTCGGGGGCTTTTTGATGGTGTAATTATTGACAAAAATAATGTTTACGCTTATGATAAAGATAAGCTTTATAACGTTATACAAAAAAGAAAGGTCATATATGAACGTAACTAATGGGGAAGCTATCTTGAATGATTTTGTTTCAAGTTTGCTTCTTGCTAAAGGAAAGGAAGATGAACCCAAGGCTCATGCCGATCTGTTTGAGCGGGTCAACGAGAAAATTAATCGCGCTATTCTTGAAGCGCTTCCGGCTGACCAGCTTGATTATATTGAAAATATCATCGATGACGGAACTATCACTGAGGAGAAAGTCACTAATACACTAGAAGGATCCGAGATTGATGAAGAAGAAATTGTTTCTAGGGCTATGATTGAATTTAAAAACGAGTATTTGGGAGATGAAAAATGAGCGAAAATCTAAATGCAATTTCAAATAACGGTGGAAATAATAATACACAATGGGATTTTAGTGACATTCCTTCTTTTGATGATATGCTTAAGGCGTTTAGAGAAAGAAAAGCTGCTAAAAAGGCCGCTGCTGAAAAGCCTGCCGCTGAGGCTGTTACTGAAAAGGCTGCTGCCAAAGTTACCACTGAGGTTGTTACTGAAAAACCTGCTGGCGAATTTAAGAGCTTTGGTGAGCCAGAAGAAGTTAAGCCGGTTAGTGCCGCAGCCGAAAAAGGTGCTGAGGAAGAGGTGCCAGCTGTAGTCGAGAGTAAAAACGGCGAATATACTATTGGTCCTGATAGTAATATTGATATGAATGGCGATTGGGAATATGAAGAATATGATACAGACGCGAGCTCTGCTGGTAATGCGGCGGCTGAAGTATTTGTACCACTTGCCGAGATTGAACCTAAAAAGGCTGAGCCGGCTACTGAGGCCGAAAAGGTTGCGCCAGCTGCTGCTGAGATGAAGACTAAAAAGACTGAAGCTACTGTTGAGCAAGAGCCTAAAGCTAACGAATTCCGCTATGCCTATGGGCCGGAAGAATTTGCAAAAAGGTTACAAATGCTTAAGAACTCTAAGAAAAAGGCTGAGGCTGCAGTCGAGAAGGCTGAAGGCAAATTTAATAAGTTGGATACCGCGAAGCCGGGTGAAAAATCTGAATTCTATACTGCTGAAGAATATCAAAATAGGAAAGAATTCTATAATGACGAAATTCAACGCAGGGAAAAGGAAAATAAGGATTTACATGAAAGCTTTGGCTCGTATGTATTGACACAAGCAGAAACGATTTTGAAGAAAGGTGGTTCTACCCTTAAGAATGCTTTGAAGGGTTTCGCTTATACCGCCTTAGCAAAGCGTGCCGGTAAAAAGAATATTGCTTCGTTGACGGTTGAAGAGGCTAAAAATGGTATTACTCTTGAGCAAAAACAGCAGGAGGCAATTGCCAAATATGACGCTTTGCTTGAGAAGGCTGAGGATGCCAAGAAAGCAAATTCGGGAGAAAATTCTTTGAAAGCGCAACTTGGAGTTAATCGTAACGAAAGAGCCGGTAAAAAATCGGAGAGAGCCATTATTCAACAGGAAATCGCAGAATATAAGAAGCAATTGGAAAAATTGGAAGAGCGTAAGGTTTCTTACGAAAAGGAAACGAAGGCTCTAGAGTCTCAGGCTAAGGAATATAATAAGAAAGTAGAAAAAATTCAGCAGACTATTAATTATAATCGTAGCAATATAGAAGAATACGATAAGGAAATTGATAGTATTTACTCGAGAATGACCCGTGATGCACGTATCAATGAGGGTCTTGGTGAGCTTAATGGTGTTTCACTTAATGATGCATATGCTAATACTCTTTTGGAATATACCAAGTTGTACAATCTTATCGAAGAGCATAAAAAGAATTTGAATCCTGATGCAGCTGAGCAAAAACGCATTAACGAGTTAACCGCAAAGGCGTTGGAATATCAGAAGAAAATGAGCAAATTGATGAAGCTGAAGGAAGATCTTCAAAATAGATCGAATGAGGAAAAACTAATTGCTAAGGCTAAGGTTGAAGCTAAGGCTGGGGCTAAGGGCACAAACGTAGGTGCGGCGCTCGCAGAAAAAGGCGCTTCACTTAAGGAAGCCATGAAAGAGAAGCTAAATACCGAGAGAGCAAAGGCTCCTGCGCCGGTTGTTTCTGCCAGGGTGAATGTTGCTGTTTAATTTGACTCTACGATAAGTTTATCCAAATAGTTTTTGTATCTTATGATAGAATAATGATATGAAACGTTTGGTGATTATTGATGGGAAGTCAGTCTTTTATCGGGGGTATTATGCGATGGGCTCTTTGGCGTTGCCAGATGGCACGCCGACGGGTGGTATCTATGGTTT
>JAZUJS010000036.1:0-2442 GCA_045642865.1 Candidatus Nanosyncoccus sp. | reverse complement strand
TGAAAGCATCTAAGCGCGAAACTCGCCCCGAGATGAGGCATCCTCGGAGGGCCGTGGTAGACGACCACGTCGATAGGCCGCAGGTGGAAGCGCAGCGATGCGTTGAGCCGAGCGGCACTAATTGCCCGAGAGCTTGCGCGTCGCCCCCAAGACACAGGTCGGGGGCGCACGCCCATCCGCCGCAGGGATGCGTGCGGGACGCTGGGATCCGAAACTCAAGAAGACGGCGTGCGTGTGCCCGCCGTGCCTTTCCCTCCTCCGCAAGGCCCTTCTGGGACACAGAAGTGGCGGCTATTGCGCAGGGGCGCACCTCTTCCCATTCCGAACAGAGAAGTTAAGCCCTGCCGCGCCGATGATACTGCATCCGTGTGGGAAAGTAGGTCGCCGCCCTCCCTTAACGAAAACCCTGATGCTGATGAGTGTCAGGGTTTTTTGTTTACTTATAGATTTGCATATCTTGTTTTTATGTATCTTTACCGCCCAATTCAATTTGACTTATGAAGAGGCTACTTTTTGTTTTTTTGTTGGCTTTTCCTCATTTTTTGCAGGCGCAAAGAATTACTGCTGAGGAATATATTTCGATTTACAAGGATATTGCAATCCGCGAAATGCGCGAACATAAAATTCCTGCATCTATTACTTTAGCACAAGGTCTTTTGGAGTCAGGTTGTGGCAATAGTGAGCTTGCACGCGTGGCTAAGAATCACTTTGGCATAAAATGTCATAAGGAGTGGACGGGTAATACCTTTACCATGGATGATGATGAGAAAAATGAATGTTTCCGTAGTTATGAAAATGCTGAGGAATCTTTTGTCGATCATTCGCTTTTCCTGGTAGGAAGAAATCGTTATGCAGCATTGTTTGATTTGGAAATTACTGATTATGAGGGTTGGGCTAAGGGATTGAAGGCTGCTGGTTATGCTACTAATCCTAAGTATGCGCAGCTTTTGATTGCCCGAATCAATCAATATGACTTGACGCGCTTCGACCGTGAAGCTTTAAATATTAAGGAAGAAGAAACAACTGTTTCAGAACCTATTCCTGAGCCTCAATTGTCAGAAAATCAGTTTGAAGATTTCGGTTTGCTTTTTAATCCGGATGTGAAATCAGCCTTCGAAATTGTTGATATGACGGATTTGGGTCGTTTCATTTATCTCAATAATGGTGTGAAATTCATTTATGCCAAAGAGGGCGAGACACCTAAATCAATAGCTAAGGAATTGGGTATTCCTATGCGTCAAATTGCTGATTATAATTATATTTCAAGTCCAAAGGATTTCGTTTTCCTCAGTGGCGATGTGGTTTATATCGTTCCTTTAAAGAATAAATGTAAACATCCATCGACCTTTAATGTCGATGAAACTATGACTATGCGTGATGTGGCTTTGCGTTTTGCTGTGAAGCTGGATAAGCTACAGAAATACAATAAGAATCTTGGAAAAGTGGTTAAGCCTGGAACAGTGGTGAAATTGAAACGGTAACAATTAGTCTATATTCAAGTTAGTAACGCTAAAAAAATAAGTTGTAACACATCTAAACATTAGCCATTGATTTCCTGTTGAACGCAAATTTCCATAAATTATCCCAAAATTGGTGTGAATTAACTGATATACATTTAATTATAAGTAGGTAGTCAAAATTAAGCTGCAAAATAAATCTTCTCATTTCGACAAGCTCAATGAGCTGCAAATCAGCTTGCTGACACCCTTTTCCAAGGGCGTGACGATGTCGAAGCGCCGATCTAATATGTAAACTAAATTTGCTTACCTGCTTAACATCCCCAAAATCGCTCATCCTTTTTTAAAAAATCCATACCTTTGCCCTCATGAATTGTAAGGACGAAATATAAGGGGATAAAAACAAAAAATACAAAAACAAAAATTAAAAATGCTGATTTTGTGTGTATTACGTTGAAATGGTGAAAAATGAAAAGTACAATTTGCGTGAACTTACCGTAATTTTGCTATAACTGGATGGGGTTGACGGTATAAGCAAATTATAAGTGATTATAGTATGAGCGGCCTGAGGCTGCTTTTTTTGTGCCTGAAAACAGCGTAACACCCTGTAAAAACTAACATTTTCGCCAATATAGCTGTCCTCCACCAACCCACCAGAAAACACAACCACACACGCTGTTTAAAGGGCCTTACAAAGCCCTTTGAACGGCGTTTTTTTATGCCTGCCGGAATGGTACTTTTTGGCGAAAAAACGCTATTGGAGTTACTATTGGAGTGACAAATGGAGTGACAAAACTCGAAAAAAAACGGCTCGACTTCAACCACATACTATATGAAAACGAAACGAGTTGCACCCTTTATTATTGTTTTTGTGCAAGTTATAAAACATAAATAAAACACTGATTTTCAGTGTTTTAATTGGTTTTATTGCTATAAATGGGCATGAAAAAACCTGCCGCCAGGTGTGACGGTAAGATTTGGCCGC
>JAZUJS010000035.1:0-1767 GCA_045642865.1 Candidatus Nanosyncoccus sp. | reverse complement strand
TGATGCTTTTGATTTTTTCTATGCATCTGGCTGTCTTTCATTCAGTCACAATGCCCGCATTGCTCCTTCACTCATGGCAGCAATCTGCAAAAGAAAATTCTCAAAATCATCTAAAAGGTAATTTATAGAGCACCCCTTAAGACAAAAACATTTTTCTTCTTCGCTGCATAAGGGCCAGCTAATAGCCGATGGCATTTTCATCCGGATGGTAGCCAATGTGCCTAATGGCTGTTTTCCTTGCACCTGTTTTCACTTTCACTTTTCATTTCACCTGTTTCTTTTGTTTTTTTTGATCGGGGCAAAGACAGGGTGACGGCATGAAAAAGAAGGGATAACCGAATTTTAGAATTATAAAATTATAATTGTAAATATATATATATAATAATATATATATTATATATATAATATATATATTATTATATATATATATTTAACCATAGTAGATGCTTACCCTTTGACATCGAAAGCGTGGTGAAATGAAAAGTGAAAGTGAAAACAGGTGCAGAAAAACGCGAACGTGGGTCATTAGGGACTGGTTTGACACACAGCACGCGGAATTGGGTAATGGGTCAAAGGTACCTGTCCCTAATGACCCCTTTATCCATAGTAGATGCTTACCCCTTGACATCGAAAGCGTGGTGAAATGAAAAGTGAAAGTGAAAACAGGTGCAGAAACGCGGACGTGGGTGCTTACCCCTTGACATCGAAAGCGTGGTGAAATGAAAAGTGAAAGTGAAAACAGGTGCAGAAACGTGGACGCATGGGTCATTGCACGCGGAATTGGGTAATGGGTCAAAGGTACCTGTCCCTAATGACCCAGAAATTTTGCGTTTCCTGCATTTTTTTTCATATAAACTTTGTTTATATGAAATTTTTTTCTTACCTTTGCATCGTGTTCTGAAAGGGATGATAAACACAAGCGTATCGTTACTGACTCACAACTGACTCACAACTGACCTGTAACTGACTCTCCCTTTAGGGAGAAACTTAACTATTAACCAACTAAAAACCTCGCGATAGTACAAGGTAAATCGTAAAGACAAATGAAGTTTATCATGATTGATGCTTTCAAGGGAGCAAGCGGTAAGATCTGTGAACACTCCGACATGGGTGCAACCTACAACAAGCGTACAGGCAAGACGTACAGCCACAAGCTCTGTGCTCCGCGCGACCTCGAATCGCTTCCCTACAGCGACAAGGAGCTTGCACAGCAGTCTGCATTCAAGACCCGTGCAACGGTCATCGCTGCCACTCTCAAGTCGCTCTCCGATGCACAGCGCAAGGCTCTCACGCTTCTCCGCAATGCCCGTGGTCTCCAAAGTATTCGCCAACTCGTGGAAGGTATCTACGACAAGACTACGCAGACCGTCCCTACGGAGGCACTCGCCGAACTCGTTGCACTCGGCCAGAACGGTGGTAACAGCAACGCAAGCCAGGGCGGTAACACCGGCGGAGGTGGTAACACCAGCGGTGGTGGAGGCTCTGACGGTGGTGGAGGATTCGTAGGTGAGTAAGGCTACCCGGCCCCCTAACCCCCTAAAGGGGGGATGAAGCAAGCCCAAAGGGCTACGAAACGGCTGCGCCTACTAAACGGTGCTGCGCACCTACTAAACGGTGCTGCGCACCTACTAAACGCTGCGCTACTAAGGGCTGCGCTATGAAATAAAAATATAAATAGAAAATGTTTTGAATAATTACATGTCCTGGTACGTGGGTATTTCAAAACAGAAAATAGCGATAATATCGCTTGGTAAAATGCCCAATGGC
>JAZUJS010000034.1:0-2429 GCA_045642865.1 Candidatus Nanosyncoccus sp. | reverse complement strand
TTGGCCTCCATAAACCAACCTAACCTAATTCTGGCCCCATAAATGAGCCTTTGTTTTTCTTGCATGGTTCTACTCCCCATTCTTAACATCCTTTCTAAATTATATTACGAATGTGTGCAAGATGTTTGGGAGGTTGATTTAAGGGCGCTCATACCTAATTGTATATGTGGCTAAAAAATGTTATAATAATAACAAGTAATTAGGATACGCCTTAATATAACCAACGATAAAAACGGGGTGATATATGTTCTAACGAATCCATCATTCCCAGAGTATGTAAAAAATGGATATGCAGACAACCTAGAAAAACGATTGTCAGAATTGAACCGTAGTGAATGTCCCCTTTTGTTTTTAGGGCGTACTGTGCTTATGAAGTAAAAGAGCGTCTAAAAGATAAGGATGTCCACGCGCTGATTGATAGAAACAACTCAGAACTTCGCGCAATCGAGATATTTGATGGAAAACCTCGTGTTCGTGAATTCTACAATATTTCAGCCGAAGACGCTTATGAAATACTTTATAGTATTGCTGCAATTAGCGGTACAACTAATCGCTTGAAGCGTATTGTGCTAGAAGGTCATGAAGTGCTAGACGAACAAGTGGCGCAGGACATTCAAGAGAATGGAAAGGTAGAATATACGGAAGAAGACCACTTACTTCATAGTTCAGCTATGACTAAACGACTCTATCTTGAAATACGCGAGAAATTATTATCATTGGGTGACATTGTAATTGAATCGAAAAAGTTATATATTGCCTTTAAGAGGAAATCCAACATATGCGATATTGAGATTCAACGTAATAAACTAAAAATAACGGTGAATATTCGCCATGGAAAAATTGATGATCTGGCTGGAATAGCAAGAGATATTTCTGGAATTGGTTACTGGGGTAATGGCGATTATGAAATACATTTAGCCGATGATACAATGTTACAATAAACACTTGAAATCATTATGCAATCATATCGCATATCTAAATAATATCCTTAGTCCTTGCGAGAAGCCTTGATTTCCATAAAGTATGCACCTATGCGGTTAGGTTTTGCCAACGAAAAGTAATTGCGGATACTCTCGCAAGGTTTTTTGCATTTAACCTTAACTTGTGGAAAAATATAAGCTCTCAAAACGCCTATGCTTGCCTATTTAACCATGAGTAGTATAATTGGAACTAGTTAAATTGTGGCACCTATATAGGTGTCTTTTTTAACTTCAACCTTGGTGGGGAGTGTGCTCGGTGGGGAGCAACGCTCATTGCTAGAGCAATAAGTACTCCAAGCACATTAGAAAGGCTTTTATGTCTAGAACCACTTACAAGAAAGCGCAGAAACATAAAGATAGCTTCCTGTGCTCAAACGAGATCATAATCTCCTCAAAAGAAGCACGCAAGTTGCTCGGCAAAGCTGACTCCGACAAAATCTCAGATTTAGAGCTTGCCAACCTAATCGGGCTAATGCATCGTATCGCTAGCGACCTTATTGATATAAAAATAGTCCATTCTGACGAAAAGGTGGTATAGTATGTCGTTAATGAATGATGGAGTAAAACGTATAGCGTTCGGCTACACTCGCGTCTCGACCGAAGAACAGACTTACGGCGCTTCTTTGGAAAATCAAAGACTTGCAATACAAAAATACGCAAATCAAAAACAACATAGAAATAATTGGCTGGTACACCGATGTCGGCATATCAGCCAAAACTGCCCACCGTCCAGAGCTCCAGAAAATGCTAGGAGCTATCGCTAAGCGCAAAGGACATATAGATCACGTGGTCGTTTACAATGTTTCGCGTATATCCAGGGATATGCCGTCGTTCTTCAACGACATTGGCTTTATCCTGGCCAAATGCGGTGTAACGCTACGCTCTACGTAAGAAGTAATCGACGAATCGCCGACCGGGCGCTTTATGCTAAATATCGCTTTGTCGGTCCATCAGCTCGACAACGATATTAAATCCAAGACTGTCAAAGACGACATGTCACTCCTGGCTAGTTATGGTTGGTGGATGACGCAAGCGCCGCTCGGATTAAAGCTAAAACCTGTGGTAACTGGAGAATATACTAACGACGGCAAGAAAAAGCACCATAACACGCTAGAAATCGACAATACGAACGATATAGGAAATAAGATCCAATTCCTGCTTAATCGTTTCTCCGAGGGCGATATGGCGCCTATGGAATTAGTAAACCTAGCCCACAAAATGGACGTAAACGGTAGGAATGGCAAGCCAATCACTTTGAACACCCTGCTCGGCATATTAAAGATGTCTGTCTATGCCGGTTATAACACCTCAAAGAAACTCCTAGACGGCAAACCGACCAAGATCAAGGATTTTGACGGCCTGATCGATATTGACGTCTTTAATAAGAACCAACGAATCCTGAGTGGCAAACATACTCTACTCATACCGAGCAATAGCGACCTATATCCA
>JAZUJS010000033.1:0-7212 GCA_045642865.1 Candidatus Nanosyncoccus sp. | reverse complement strand
GCAACTAAGTTTGGTAAGACGCGCGTTGAGGTTGAACGTGAAATTAATGAGCGTTGGAATGCTGCCGAAAAGGAAAAAGAAGCTGATGTTGTGCTGGAGGATGAGGTATTTGTAGGTCCTGCCTCAGTTGAAACAGGGGTGGCGGATAAATATGTTGTGAATGGTGAAGTGCCAAAAGTTGACACAGTCGACAATGATACTGGTCACGGTGATTTCATGCAACAGTGGATGGAAAAGAAGGCACAAATTTCGCAAAATAAGCCTAGTTTAGATTCTGAGCCGAGTATGACTGCGGGGCAGGGCGGAGACAATGCTCAAAACGCCTAAAAATGGGCAAAAATTGCAAAAAATGTCTATAAAAAGTGCTTGATATCTTGAATATTTCGGTCATAAGGTGTACAATAGATACGTATTATTTTTAAGTTGAGGTAACTTATGTCCGAAAAACAAACAGGAGGTGGGTCTTATGACAGCTCCGAGATTCGGGTGCTCGAGGGCTTGGAACCAGTGCGTATTCGCCCTGGTATGTATATCGGTTCGACCGGTTATGATGGTTTACATCATTTGATTAAGGAGATCGCCGATAACTCAATCGATGAGGCAATCGCCGGATATGCCAATAGAGTCGATATTACTATATTAAATGATGGTGGCGTGAAGGTTGACGATAACGGCCGTGGTATTCCTGTTGATATCCATCCAAAGACTGGCATGTCGACACTTGAGACGGTTTTGACTGTGCTTCACGCTGGTGGTAAGTTCGGCGATGGCGGCTACAAGGTGTCATCGGGCTTGCACGGTGTAGGTTCATCAGTGGTGAACGCACTTTCGACCAAGATGATTGCTGAAGTTTATCGTGATGGTAAGACTCATCATATTGAGTTTGAAACCGGTAGAACTAAGGGCAATCTTGTCGTTACTAAGGGCGCACCGCGCGAACATGGCACATCGATAACTTTCTATCCTGATCCTACGATTTTTAAGGAAACAACGACTTTTGAATATGATTGGGTTTCAAGCTATGCTCGCCATCAAGCTTATTTGACCAAAGGTATTTTGATTACGGTTAAAGATGAGCGAACTGGTGCCAATGAATCATTCTATTTTGAAGGTGGTATTCGTAGTTACGTAAAACGCCTCAATAATGGCAAGGAAGTATTATCGGACGATATTTTCTATGTCGAGAAAAAGATTGAAGACTCTGAGGTTGAAATTGCGTTACAGTATAATGATACTTATTCAGAAATTGTTAAACCATTTGCAAACAACGTTTTGACCCCTGATGGTGGTATGCATGTAGTAGGCTTCAGAAGTGGTCTTACTCGCACTGTTAATGATTACGCTCGTAAAAATGGCCTCCTGAAAGAGAAGGAAGATAATCTTTCCGGTGATGATATTAAGGAAGGTTTAACTGCGGTGATTTTGGTCAAATTGCCAGATCCACAGTTTGAAGGTCAGACTAAGAATAAACTTGGTAATCCGGAAATTCGTGGTTATGTCGATAAGGTGATGACCGAGTATTTTGGTTATTATCTCGAAGAAAATCCAGCTATCGCTAAGAAGATTGTTGGTAAAGCAACGTTGGCGGCGCGTGCGCGTAAAGCTGCGCGTGCGGCACGCGATAACGTTATTCGTAAAGGTGCCTTTGAAGGTTTGAATTTGCCTTCGAAGTTGGCTGACTGTTCATCAAGGAATGCTGAAGATTGTGAACTCTTTATCGTAGAGGGTAACTCTGCAGCAGGTTCAGCTAAGGAAGGTCGCGATTCGAAGATTCAGGCAATTTTGCCACTACGTGGTAAGGTTTTAAACACTGAGCGTGCACGTCTTGATAAGATGTTGGCAAACGCTGAGCTAGTCTCTTTGATTAAGGGTCTTGGTGTAGGCATTGGTGATCAGTTCAATATTGATGGACTTCGTTATCATAAGATTGTGTTCATGACGGATGCTGATGTCGATGGCTCACACATTTCAACTTTGCTTTTGACATTCTTCTTTAGGTATATGCCAGAGGTGATTAAGCAGGGTCATGTTTATCTTGCTAAACCACCGCTATTTGGTCTCATTAAGGGAACTGGCAATGGCCGTAAGATTGATTATATTTATGATGAACAAGCACTCGAAGAGACTTTGACGAAGAAGATTGAAGAACGCAAAGCGGCTGGCGTAAATATTGATCCAGAGGCGGAACGCTTCAAGCAGGCTGGTTATACCGCTCAGCAACGCTTTAAAGGTCTCGGCGAAATGGATGCCGCTCAACTTTGGGAAACAACTATGAACCCAGCAAATCGTATCTTGATTCGTGTAAATATTGAAGATGCTGAAAAGGCTGATGCAATCTTTACGAAGTTGATGGGCGATCAGGCTGACATGCGTAAAAACTTTATTCAATCAAGGGCAGCATCTGTTGATCTTGATGATTTGGACTTCTAAGGAGGAAATATGGAAGAAGATGAGAAAAAATTGAACAATAATCCAGAAACTCCAGAGAACAATGACGAGGGCAAGCATGTTGATTTTGGTGGCGATGTTGAACAGGTTGGAGCCGTGAAGGCAACCGACGGCGAAGTGATTACTGAAGATGGTATTGAGCTTCGCACGGTTGAGAATACGATGGAAGATTACTTCCTACGTTACTCTTTATCCGTGATCGTGGATCGTGCACTTCCAGATGTGCGCGATGGTTTGAAGCCAGTGAACCGCCGCATATTGTATGCAATGAACAAAAATGGTTGGCGTGCACCACATGCAACAGTTAAGTCCGCTCGTATCGTCGGTGAAGTGATGGGTAAATATCACCCACATGGTGATTCGTCTATTTATGATGCAATGGTGAACTTGGCGCAACCTTGGAAAATGCGTTACACATTGGTTGAAGGCCAAGGTAACTTTGGTTCTATGGATGGTGATGAAGCTGCTGCTTCACGTTATACCGAGGCTCGCCTTGATAAGGTTGGTGCTGAACTTTTGGCCGATATCGAGAAGGAAACGGTTGATTTTCGCGATAACTTCGATGGTACGGAGAAAGAACCATCAGTGCTTCCAGCCGCTGTGCCAAATATTCTCTTGAATGGTCAGATGGGTATCGCTGTCGGTATGGCGACCAATATTCCACCACATAACCTCGGCGAATTGGTTGATGCTACGGTTGCACAAATTGATGATCCAGAAATTTCACTCGAAGGTTTGATGAAATATGTTAAGGGTCCAGATTTCCCAACGGGTGCTGAAGTTTACGGCGGTACGCCAATGAAGGAAGCCTACGCAACTGGTAAGGGCTCGGTTGTAATCCGCGCAGTTGCTAATATTGAGGAGCGTAAAAACGGTCGTTATAATATTGTGATTACCGAAGTTCCTTATGGTATGAGCAAGGAAGACTTTATTGATAAGGTGCGCGATTTGGTTTTGAATAAAAAACTTGACCATATCGCTGATGCGCGTGATGAATCGGCTCGCGGTAAGGTACGCGTGGTGATTGAACTGAAGAAAGATGCTTTCCCGAAGAAGATTTTGAACCAACTTTACAAGTTGACTCCACTTCAGACTTCGTTCCATTATAATATGTTGGCACTTGTCGACGGTATCCAACCGCGTATTCTTGGCCTTAAGGAAATTTTGGCTGAATTTATTAAACACCGCCAAAAAGTGATTCGTCGTAGGACTGAATTTGATTTGCGTAAGGCTAAAGAACGCGCACATATCTTGGAAGGTTTGAAGATTGCGCTTGATAACATTGATGAGGTAATTAAGGTGATTCGCGCATCGTATGATGATGCGGATAAGCAACTTATGTCACGCTTCGGTCTTTCTGAAATTCAGGCTGCCGCAATTCTTCAGATGCAACTTCGCCGCCTCCAAGGACTCGAACGCGATAAGATTGAAGAAGAGTTGAAGCAACTCCACGAATTGATTAAACAACTTGAATTTATCTTGTCGGATGAGAAAGAAATTTTGCGCGTGGTTAAGGAAGAGCTCATCGCTATCAAAGAGAAATATGATGATCCTCGCCGCTCCAAGATTATTAATCATGAAGTTGGTAAGTTCTCTGAGGAAGAATTAATCCCGGAGGAAGAGAGTGTAATTTTGCTCACGACTGAGAATTATATGAAGCGCGTACCACAGGCCGATTTCCATCGTCAAAACAGAGGCGGTAAGGGCAAACGTGGTATGACGACCAAGGAAGAAGATGTGATTGCACAGATTTTAACCGCAAATTCACACGACTTCCTCTTATTCTTTACAAACCAAGGTCGTTTGTTCCGTATGAAGGCTTATGAAGTTCCTCAGGCATCTCTAACCGCAAAGGGAACTGCGGCCGTTAATATGCTCAATATGCACCCAGAGGAGAAGATCACTGCTATTATTAAACAAGGTGATACGGCTGGTGATGGGTATCTCTTTATGGCAACCAAGAAGGGTACCATTAAGAAGAGCGCAATTAAGGATTTCTTCAATGTTCGTTCGAATGGTTTGATTGCGATTAAACTTGACGAAGGTGATGAGCTTAAGTGGGTCAAAGAGACGACCGGTGAACAGGATATCGTAATTTCGACTTCAGCTGGACAAGCTACACGCTTCAACGAAAAAGAAGTGCGCGTGATGGGTCGTTCGGCGATGGGCGTACGCGGCATGAGACTCCGTCCAAAAGATGAAATTGTCGGCATGGATGTGATTACTGATCCAAAGCAAAAAGTGCTCGCCGTCTCGGCTAATGGTTATGGAAAAGCAACGCTAGTTTCTAACTTCCCACCTCATAAACGCGGTGGAGTTGGTATTAAGGTCGCCTCTGTAACGGCAAAGACTGGCCCAATTGTAGCTGTTCATACACTTGATGAGGCGGCTAAGGAAGTTATCATGATGTCTACCAAGGGTCAAGCGATCCGCGTAGCGATGAAAGAGATCCCAACGCTCGGTCGCGCAACTCAAGGTGTGCGCATTATGAGAATGGCTGATGGTGATACAGTTGCTTCAATTGGTATTGTGCTTCCAGAAGAAGATGATGGCACGGATTCAGCTTCTGCGGATGCTACCAAGGAAGATGCAAAACCGGCCGAAAAAGCTCAGGAAGCTAAAGAATAAGCGGAGCGTTTAGCTCGAGAAGCTAGAAAGTAAGCAGAGCGTTTTCCGGATTTAGGCGCAAGCTTAATGATGAAAAAATAAAAAAAGTACCCGATTTGGGTACTTTTTTATAGGGGTAGAAGTGGATTTTTGGGCGTGTGGGGTTGATTTATTTTCAGCCCTATGATAGGTAGAAGGCATAGAAATTAAATGAGGATTTTTATGAGAAAGAAATTTTGTTTTCTAATATCAGCTTTAATGTTATTTTCACTAATTCCGCAAGGTGCACATGCGGCCGGATTGGCTAATTCGCTTTGGATTTCGGAAGCGAACCATGAATTTTTCTCGATTAATGGAATTAATTTTGGGAAAGACATGGTTACTTACCATTATTATGGTTCGGATATTGATGGAGATAACCCAACTTTGCAGTATTTGAATATTTTTTGGACGGATTATAAGACCTTGACGGAACATACCACGGATTATTTATTTCAGCATGTGACGACCATGACACCTTGGTGGGGAATTGATTTTTGGCACGGCAAGATTAACAATGCATTGCCGAATAAAGGGCCGTCAATTTGGGTGTCTTATGGATATGAGAATCAGAATCCGGATTTTACTCTGAGGGATAATTTTACGGGTACTTTATATGTAGTTGCGCTTTTTTCGAACGGGCATTACGAGCGCCAGAAAATAAACTATCTTGATTGTTTGACTTCGAGCGATTATGTTGAGGGTGCATATTGCCGTCTTGAGAAAAAATGTGGTCAATTGTTCTACTGGCCGTATCTAGCTGATTTTGGTCGTCTTGGGGATGATAGCGCTCCGTTTGGGGAAATTTGCGAGAACGATCCTACGGCTGCCACCGGTGGTCCAGATGAGGAGGTCATTTCGGGTGGTGAGGAGCCTTCCGAAGAGTCGAACGAAGAGTCTTCTGAGGAACCAAGCGAGGAACCTTCTGGGCTAGACGAAGAACCTGAGATGCCCGAGGGCCCAGATGCTCCAGTTGGGGAACCAGATGTGCCTACTGAGGAACCAGATATGCCCACCGAGGAACCAGATACTCTAGTTCAGGAACCAGATGTGCCTACCAAGGAACCAGATGTGCCCACCGAGGAATCTTACCCCGTTAGAGAATCTGATATACCTGAGCCATTAGAGGAGGGGACGGATGAAACTGAGACATTTGAAGGACCGGAGACGCCGACTATCCTCGAGGAGTCAGAGACGCCAGCTATTCCGGAGGTATCGGCAGATACGGATTTGCAAGGTGGTATTCCGATCATGGCTAAGGTGGAAATAGATAAAAAAGTTAATTCGGAGCAGAAAAATGGGAATTTGGAAACGTCAAAGAATGAAAATATATATAATGTGGCGTCGACGACGGGTAATTTGTCGAAGACGAGTGATATTTTAGATAATTCGGATTTGCAGAATGAGGAAGGGAAGGTTGAAAAGTTGATTAATTGTAGTGATGAAATGGAAGTGCCATTAACTTTGGGTGAGGAAAAATCGTATTCGAAGGAATTTCCATGGTGGCTATTATTGCTACTTTTGCTTGGAAATATGGTTGAAATTTGGTTATTTTGGCCTGAAAAACGCTATGGTACAGGGAAAAAGTAAAAAAAGTCAAAAAAAGTCGAAAAAAGTCGAAAAAAGTTGTTGACATTTGTTTCGTGATGCGATAAGATAAGGACAGTCTAAATCACTGCGAGAATGATTATTTTACCAGTGTTTAAAGATTTTTAACAATTTAGTTGTGCAATTAATTGAAAAATGAATTTAAAACTTCGTTTTTCATATATCATCGTCAGTTTATTTATTTTTAATGAGTTTTCAAACTTATTACCTTAATGGAGAGTTTGATCCTGGCTCAGGATGAATGCTGGCGGCGTGCCTAATACATGCAAGTCGAGCGGTAGCAGGGCTTCACCGTTTCCTTAAAACACCTAGCGCATTATCGTAGGATAGTTATTTGAGGGAACAGTGAAGCTGCTGACGAGCGGCGGACGGCTGAGTAACGCGTGGGAACATACCCCAAATTGAGGGATAACTACTCGAAAGAGTAGCTAATACCGCATGTGATCTTCGGATTAAAGGATTTATCCGATTTGGGAATGGCCTGCGTAGGATTAGATAGTTGGTGAGGTA
>JAZUJS010000032.1:0-3672 GCA_045642865.1 Candidatus Nanosyncoccus sp. | reverse complement strand
AAGGCTGATTCTGAGAAGTTTGTGAGACCAGCTGGAATGATGAGATCGTCTAGTGGGTCTGCGCCATAGAAGGCTGCGTACTGGAGATCTTCAAGACTGTCTGGGAGTTGGTCTATGGTGACGTTGGACCATTGGAAGGCGCACGGACCTATTGATTTGACGGAGTCTGGGATAACAAGTTGGTCGGCAATAATCGCTTCATAAAAACCGGATTCTGGAATATGCTGAAGAATTTCCGGCAAGATAATTTTTTGCGCACGTGCGTGTTGGAAGAATGATTTTGGCAGATCATCAAATTTGGCTGCGCCTAAATTAAACGAATTCGCCTTAATATTATAGAAATATCCATCAATACTTGGGATTGTGGTGGCTTTTTCAGTAAAGACAATGTCACCAAAGGTATGTTCTTCATCGAACCTGTCCGTTCCGTAATAGCTGCTTTCCGAACATTGACCGCCTTCGCCTGAATCGTTAAAGCAACGTGGGCCCATAAAATCTCTAATGGTGCCTCCCCAGATTTTTCCAAAATCAAGGTCAAAGGTGACATTGCGGAGATTTTTTGTGCCAACAAATGGATTTTTTTCAATCGTTTCAAGTTTATCATACAAATGGATATTTTTGATTCCCGACATAGCAAACGCACCTTTACCTATGTAGGTAAGGTTCGGAAGATCTACATCAGCGGTTAAACCAGTATCGAAAAGGAACGCATATCGTCCAATATATTCAAGGGATTTTGGTAAATTAGCAATTTGCGCCGGCAAAGCATCTCGGCCAAAGACACTATTAAGGCCAAGAGAGTATCCCGGATATGAGACGTCGGTCGAGAAGGCATTGAAGGCGCTTTCTTCGATTGTCTTGAGTGTTTCCGGAAGGACGATTGGTTTATCGATGGCCGATGGAGAAAAGGCAGTTCTTTCGATCGTTTCAAGATGTTCCGGCAATTTTACTTCTTCAGCGTTGAAGAATATGAAGCTGCCCTGCGGAATAGTGGTCCATCCAGCTTTCGAAGCATCAAACACTGTTGCGCCCATTTCGGTGAAAGAGTTGATTCCTGGTGAGGTGATTGATTTTTCGGTAAACGTGATTTTACCAAATTGTTGCCAAATACCAGTCTTAGACTTTATATTAATCTGAGCATCACCAATTTCAAAACGGAACGTTGGTGGACTCATTTTAATGTTAGGATTAAAGAAATCCATATCAATGGTGACATCTCGAATATATGGACAATCTTGGAATACTGCCATTCCTAAATAGAATATCTGATCATCAAATAAGATATCGCGTACTGACGTATCGGCAAACGCCATATTGCCAAGTACTTGTAGATTCGGCAAAATTACATCTTCCGAAAGATTATGATCTTTATACAAGGCACGGTCACCAATATAGACGAGCGATTCCGGAAGATTCATTTCTAGGTCCGGCATGTAGAAGTAGGCAAGTGAGCCACTACCAATACCTTTGAGGGTTTCTGGCAGGACAACTTTTTGGATTCTGTTATTTATATAAAAGACGTTTGGATCTTCGTATTCAGTGAATCCATTAATTAGATATTGAGTCCAGTTACTCTTATAATCGCTCGAGAAAAATGCCGAGTCACCAATAAATTCCATTCCTTCGCCGATAGTGAGAGTTTCAAGACGGCGCAAACCGTAGAAATAGTTAGGCGCGATCACATTTTTGTACGAATCGGCCTTGCCGTATGAGACATCGAAACCTGGATTAAGTATACTGCCACCATAGTTTGCACTAACGTAACGCATATAGCTATAGTGGCTAGTCGGAACTTCCTCATCCTTTTCGTATGGCGCCAAAACAACTAATTCCTTAATCTTGTCGTAGGTTGGTTTACCAAGTTCATTAGAATATCCGCTGCCTAGAAAATCCGAATTTCCGCCAATCATCTGGAAGAAAGGAACCAATGAGCCTTCACTTTGTGTATCGTAAGCAACTGTTACTTTTTCAAGATTCTCATTGTTAATAAAACAGTTTACAGCATTGACATATTTCAAGGATTTCGGCAAGAATAATTCCTTAATATCATTATTTGCAAATGAATAGTAATCAATATGCTCTATATTACCGAGGTTAACTTCGGTGAGTCCGGCCGCATTAAATGCTTCTTCCATAACTTCAATAACATAAGTATCACTCAAGTCGAGTGCGCCAAGATTCGTATCCTTAAACGCTGCCCATTCGATAAATCTCGTTTCGCCAAAATCAACTTCTTGGATTGCTGATTTATAGAAAGCCTGAGGACCAACAATGTAGGTATTATTTAAGTTAATTGATGTAATGCCAGATTCGCGGAATGTTGCAAAATCAATCCAGTCAACACTATCCGGAATATCAATATGACCAGTAAGACTTGTGGTGCCCCAGAAAGCCTCCTCGCCAATATAGGTTACATTTTCGGTCATAGTAACACTGGTCAGGTCTTTGCAGTTTTTGAATGCACCAATTGGAATAAAATCCGTATCGATAATAACTGAACGAAGATTTGTTCCCTCAAAGGCGCGACTATCCATATATTGATCGCTCGAAATCGTAAGGTCAAGATTTGCCTCATTGAAAGTTGAGCCAGTAAAAGCATTGAGGCCAATTTCTTCAATAAGTTCAAAATTAGTTAATTTAAGCTTGTAATTACGGAAACCACCCTGCATTTCGTAGTCGGTTTCCCTAAAAGGATCATATTCACCAGTTTCAAACCCCTCAATTATGGCACCCTCACCAAAAATCAGTTCCGCTTCCACATCTGGGTTAATCATTGGGGCGATGCCAGAAAGAATTGCGTCAGTTTCGGTAAAATCAACTTTAGTCACATTGGTAGTAGTATCTCGTTTTGTTAATCCATAAAGGTACCCAGTCGCATCCTCCAGACTGAAGTAGAAAGCATCATCCGGAATACCATCAACGTACTCTGATACGTCGGCGAGAGAAGGAACTACTATTTCAGTAGTTGTAGAAGGTCGATCAAAGAAAGCCAACATAACATAGTCATAACTTGGCTCATAAATATATTCCCAGCGCACATCATTTTCATCTGTAAAAACGCCCGAAATTTCTTCTGACGCCGCATTTGCTGTGCTTATTTTTGCAAAGCTAAGCAAAAAACCAAAAAATAGGAAAATAGCCCCAAGATAGCCTTTTTTTATTTTTGACATGTTTCTCCCTTTTGTTTTTTGGGCTGAGTTTGCCCATAATATGACCTTATACATTTAAAGCATAACATAAGTTTTTTGGCGTGGCAATATTTTTTGACAAAAAAATAAGACCTGGGACACTGGACTGGCGGATAGGGATCCGCTTCGGTCCAGCCAATACAGAGTAAAAAAATAAGACCTGCGGTCTTCTTTTTTTACTCTGTATTGGCTGGACCGGCAGGATTCGAACCTGCGAATGCTGGGACCAAAACCCAGTGCCTTACCACTTGGCGACGGTCCAATACGATATAAATATTATCACATTTTTCGGTTTTAGTAAACTATAAAATCCCCCAATAAGGAGGATTCTATAGTTTTTCCCTTTTTTAAGCCTTGTGTTTCTTGGCGATAGCATATCCACCAAGTGCAACCATTATAATGATGGCGAGGAGTGGAGCGGCTTTTGTAGCTACATCACCAGCAGCAGTGAAGAAACCAGTGTTCGGAATGTCTGGAAGATCCG
>JAZUJS010000031.1:0-2849 GCA_045642865.1 Candidatus Nanosyncoccus sp. | reverse complement strand
TTGGCATCGGCATGGTTGTGGCGGCTTTGGGCTTCCTGATTATGGCAGTCGCGTCCATCCCGTTGGCAAGTCCGGGGGAATTGAAATCGGTTGGCGGCGTGAGCAGCACTTTGGTTTCTCGTAATTGGGTGATTAGCAGATATTTCGTGCTGACTTTCGGCGAATTGCTGTTGAGTCCTATAGGCATTTCGTTCGTTACAAAAGTCGCACCTCCAAAATACAAAGGTATGATGATGGGCTTGTGGTTCTGCGTCACGGCCATCGGCAATTATCTGACCAGCGTCATTGCCCGCATTTGGGGCACTGGTATGCCTCTGTGGATGGTTTGGGGCGTGCTGATTGTGCTGTGCTGCGTCTCGGCTATCTTCATTTTCTCGATTATGAAGAAGTTGGAAGCTGCTACTAAGGACTGCTAAAACCAAATGATATGGCAGAAAAATACGGGAAGGTTGCCGAATGGCAACCTTCTTTTTTGCAAAAATGTTTTTTTCTTAAGAAAAATGTTTTTCTTTGCAAGCAAAAATAGAAGAAGCCGAAAATCTATGACAGAGTAGGTGCAACTAAATCAAAAAAAGGTATGAGAAAGTTTTTATTAACAGCGATTATTGTTTTCATTAGTTTCTTTTCGGCGAATGCGCAGTTATGGTTGGGCGGAAGTCTGGATCTATTGAAGAATGACGCGTATTTTACATTTACCGCAGCCCCTGAAATCGGTTATAGTTTTTCCGACTCGCCGTGGTCGGTTGCTGCTACTTTGGGTTATTCCACGGTTCACGTTTATAAATACAGTGGTACTTTAATTGATGAGGCATATACCGTGGCTCCTTTTGTCCGTTACGATGTGAAACAGGTCGGAAAAATCACTTTCTTTCTTGATGCAGCATTAGAAATGGCGTTTTATGAAGGGTTGAAAGCAAAGCGCCTTGGTTTCCATCCGGGAGCGCTATTCCATCCAACGGATCATTGGGCGATTGGATTGCATGTGGGTTTCGTCGGCTATAACGATGGCGGTTTGCCTGAACTGATGGGCGACAAAGGCTTTGCCATATCTTGGGACCCGACGCTCCCGACATTCAGCATGAGCTATTGCTTCTAATGGTGTATCTGTAGTGCTAACATAAAACCTGATGTTGTATGATGAAAAATAAGTTTATAGCGTTGGTCCTTTTGCTGCCGTGCCTTTTGTGTGGTTGCAAGAAGGAAGAGTACGCCCCTCGTGTGGAAATTGCGGAGATTCTTGAAGTGTCCTATCAATCGGGAGCGTTTGCTGTCAGGGTGGATGAGGCTGTCCTCAAAGATATGACACCGAACGACCTTGTAGGTGTGCGTTGCGGGATAAAACCTGAGTCAGAGGCTAATGACTATAATTATTACAGTGTTAAGTATTATGCTAATTTGGATGATGCGGTTGATAATGTTTTTATCGTTCGTACTGACTATTTCTATTGCTATAATTGGTATGTCAAACCTTTCGTCGTGTTAGATAACAAGTTCTATTATGGCGATGAAGAGATTTTTATCAAATTACCTCACGACCAATTTATTTATACCCATGACATTGAAGACGTGACGGCTACTTCGGCTGTTTGTGGCGGAGAAATCGAAGCAGTTGAGGGCGTCGAATTGGCTGAAAGGGGAGTCTGTTGGGGTACTGAAGAATATCCAGAATTGGAGAGTGATAATTATACCGTAGATGGTAATGGTACTGGTGTTTTCACGAGCCATTTGACTGACTTGACAGAAGGTCAAGAGTATTATGTACGTGCTTATTCGAAGACATTGTATAACGCCGTGTATTATGGAGAGGAGAAGAGCTTCATTGCAGGCAATGTTCCTGAGGTCATTACTGGAGACATAACATATATATCGTCTCATATGGCGAAGATTAAAAGTATCATTGTGGATGAAGGTACTTTCTATCCCGGTTATAGAGGCGCTTGCTGGGGTACGGAGCCGAATCCTACAATAGAAGATAGCCAATATGATATGCACACTTGGTTCTATGCAGAGGAAGAAGAATTGATTACGGACTTGGAACCAAATACTACTTACTATGTTCGCGCTTTTGCCAAAAATAAGATTGGGATTGGATATGGTGAGCAAAAGGTCTTTACTACTTTAGGTAAAAGTGGTAATTCTGATTAACGGAGTAAACATCTATGGTTATATAAATAAGTGATTTGACAAATATGAATGAGTATTAACCGAAAATTGTCACGATGAAAAAACATATATTTCTTTTTGCGGTCTTGACGACCCTAACTTTATGTGGCTGCAAGAAAACTCCAATGTTGCCTTATGATGTCATTGAAATCATTTCGGTAGATAATGTCACTTTTACGGGAGCGAATATTAGTTGCAATTTCGACATGTCGAAACTACCTGCTGATGCTCCTCCATTATGGTATGTGGGTGTCGGCGTTTCAAGGGTTAGCCCAGTCACAAATAATAATTGGGATGTATGCTGGGATGTCAAAGGTGCGGAAGCAGGGACGCTAACCATTCCTTTCATGGGCTTGCAACCCAATACGAAGTATTATGTGTGCCCATACATGATTTTTTATGGCAATGTCTGTTATTTTGGTGAAGAAATGGAATTTGTCACCGAAAAAGTGCCTGGAGGCGGTAGGGTGTTGGATGGCGAGTTCTCGGTGAGTGATACGAAAAAAGTACGTTTCACTTCTGGTAACTTGCAATATGTGAACTACGGAAAATACTGGCAGATTGCTGCCCACCAATATGATTGCATAGGCAATGGACAATGCTATCAAGGACGCGACTTGTTCGGTTGGGGTGATTTGACAGGCTCGAATGCCAGCGTGAATAATGCAGATTATTTGTGGACAGAA
>JAZUJS010000030.1:0-29219 GCA_045642865.1 Candidatus Nanosyncoccus sp. | reverse complement strand
ATTTTCTATGTTTTTACCTGTACAATATGACATAGGTAGGTTCTCCTTATTTTAAGTGATATTGATTTAAGTATAGAATCTACCTTTTTTGATGGCAAGCAAATGTTCCTTTTTATGTTGCAAAGGTTCTGAGTTAATACGCACCTATTGCTATTTTTAAGCATATATGCTATAATATAAATATATGGCACATCGAAATAGTGTAATTTCTAGAGTAAAATCAATGTGCATTGCTTTTGCATGTGCGCTTCTATTTTTAGCGGCACCTGCATCAGCCCTAACCCGAGAGCAGCTCGAATACTATAGTAAAAATGAAATTTACTTCTATAATCCAGAAGGAACCTCAGTTGTCTCGGCTGAACGTATGGCAAATGTAAACTACGCCAACGTTATTGTCTGGCAGCCTGCCGAACGCGAGGTTATTGAGGCAAATAAGCCGATCTATATGGAAATCGCCAAAAAAGCCGGTATTAACTGGCAGATTATTGCTGTTTTGCACAGTATGGACCAAGATTTACTTGGTGACGAGAATGAAGTCCGTGCTTTTGCGACCGAAATTGTGCAAGAAATTGCCGAAACTGGTATCGATGTCTCGACCGATGATGGTGTAAAACAATTTTTCTTCGTACATAACGGTGCTTCAGAGGAATATATCATGAAGGCTGTCGCCCTTGGTTATACCGAGGAAGAGGCTATGCGTGGCGAGGGCTCCGTATATGTTATGAATCGTTTTGATGCTGCGCGTGATCCACGCTCGACCGATATGAACCCGAACTGGGCCGGCTACTACTTACCAAACAATACATATAGCGCCAATGCAACCACTGCCAAATTCGGCGCCTTCGTAAAATATAAAGCTTTGACCGCTTCGTCATATTCTACGGCGGGTGAACATTTCAACCAAATTGCCCTTACGCTCACTTATGATCAGGGGGAAAAATACGAAAAAGGTCAAACGAGTCCAAATCCGGTTTATGTCGAATATATGAAAGCAGCCAGCACGCTAGATGAATATAATGGTGCGAGCTGTGACCGCTTCGTGGCGACCGTCGTTAAATATGCCGGCTATGATTTATCTTTTCCGAACGGCAGCACTACTACGCAAATCTACTATTTAATGTCTCATTCAGACAAATGGACCGAAGTGACCGCTGACGTCAACCATGATTCAAGCAAATTAATGCCGGGCGACATTATGATTGTGAACGGTACTTACGAAAAAGATCTCGGCGACAAAGACGGCCCGCAGCATATTAAAATGGTGGTTCAATTCGAAGATGGCGATATTGGTATTGCGCACGCCTCGCTAAGAACCCGTACTGGTCAGTATTCCGACAAGGGTGCAACACTTTATCCTGGCGTCTTTTATGAAACAAGAAATGGCCATACGTTGCCATATCATATTTTTAGAGCTACTGGCTCTTACGACGATAAGAGGTAATATGGATCCAAGAAAACTAAAACAAATCAAAATCTCGAGTATTGTTGGCTTCATTTTGATTGTAATTATCTCAATTTTTGGCATCATTTTTCAAGAGCAGCCTCGGGTAAAGATTGATATTATGACATCGCCACAGAGCGCTAAGATTTATGTTGGCGACAAGGAATACCAAAATGGTACTTTTGAGATTGTGCCCGGCGAATATGATGTCAAGATTTCGCATGAATCTTTTAATGAATTAAACGAGCATATCTCGATTGCAAATAATTCTACTTTTAATCTTCATCGCGTTCTTGAACTATTGGATAGCGCAAGCACATGGTATGACGAGCACCCAGAAGATCTCGAAATCGCTGGTACTATCGCTCACGAAGAAGCGGAGATTGAGACGGCCAAGTTCTTTAATGAGAATTCCTGGCTCAATCAACTTCCAATCAATGTTGACTATTACACTTCGGATCGCAAGCAGCATATTCAATACGAAATTTCCGCCAACATCACCAACACGAGCGAGCTTGAAATCATAATCAACGATACAAATGGCACCAATTATAACGCCGCTATGGAAAAAATTCGCAATCTCGGCATCGACGAAGCCAAGGTTGAAATTATCTACAACAATAATTCTAGTTTGAACGGCTGGGGAAAGGCAAAGTAGAGCGCTCGCTCTGGCGAGCTCTATCGCTTGATGATAAGCCATCGCTCCAAGAGCTCCTGCGGAGCTCTATCGCTTGATGGCTTTCCATCAAATCCACACGAGCTTGCAAGATTTTATGGTAAGCCATCGCTCCAAGAGCTCCTGTGGAGCTCTATCGCTTGATGGCTTTCCATCAAATCCACACGAGCTTCGCTCGTGTATTTTTGTTGCGGAGCAACAAAAATAACAGCCTTCGGCTGTTGGATTTGATGGTGGAGCGTGCGGGAATCAAACCCGCGACCTCGGCAATGCGAATGCCGCGCTCTATCAGCTGAGCTAACGCCCCATTACGGATAATTATAGCACAAAATAGGATTTACGGTTTATGACAATATGGTTGCCTCGCTTTTTTGTGCATGAAAAAGCCAGGTCTAAGGCCTGGCCGCAGTTATTAGTGGTCGTGTTCCTGGAAAAACACTTTGATTGCGTCAATTCCGGCATTTGCCAAAATCTCATCCTCTTCCGGCTTGAAGCCAGAAACGGATATATAGATTCTGCATTTCTCGTCGGAGTAACAGACTGCGCCTTTGCAATGGGCGTAGCCATATTCTTCGGATAAATCTCCGACTACCGCATTTGTTCCTGAGGTATTCACCTTGGAATCTGTCATTTCTACCGCTAATGCGCAATCAGCAACTTTTAATGCCGAGTAGCCATAGCAATTCACTTTAACGACACCATATGTATCCATGATAGTGTTGGCAAAAGTTTTTGTATGGCTTCCTCTCGGGAGAATCGTAAAAACAGTTTCATATTCGACGATATCGCCCGTTTCGAAATCGCTCAAGCCTCCATACCAATCGTCCTCGTCCTCAGTAAGCGGATGCGCCGCGATGCGAATCGCGCCATCTTTTGCGTAAATGGAAAAAAGTTCTAAGACTTTTTCTCTTATGGCGTCGCGAATTCTGAGTTGCAATTCCTGAAATGATCCATTCATAACCAAACAATCCCACCTTTCTTAATGTGCGCTCAAATTGAGTATTAATATTATATCATAAAGTAAGTGAAAAGCAAAATGAACAAAAAATATAGGCTCGAAACAAGCCTATATTCTTATTATAGCACACTTTGGCTAAAAAGTCAAGCGTAAGCGCAAATTAGATGCCTGGAACAGGGAATTTGAGCGCCAATTCACGTACTTCGTCGCGAATTTTGGTGAGTTCATCGGCAAAATCACCGAGCTTATCTTCAGAGCCAGCTTTAACGCAGATATCTGCAACGTCCTTCATCCAGCGCGCCAAAGTCTTCATCTCGTTTACTCCGAGTCCACGGGTGGTCATAGCTGGAGTACCGAGGCGTACGCCAGATGGGCGGAAGGCGCCACCTTTATCGGTTGCGACGGCGTTAGCATTCAAAGTTAAGCCAACCATATCGAGTGCACGTTCGTAGATTTTGCCATCGAAACCAAAGCTCTTTTTGACGTCGGCCAAAATCAAATGATTCTCGGTGCCGTTGCCCTGAAGCACAAACCCGTAGTTCATTAGCTCTGCCGCTAAAGTTTTAGCGTTAAGAACAATGTTTTTAGCATATTCTTTAAATTCCGGTTTCAAATCCTCGCCAAATGCGACAGCCTTGCCGGCGATCACGTGTTCGAGTGGACCGCCTTGGGTGCCAGGGAAAACGGCGCGATCAATCAAGATTGGAATATTTTCGAGTGTCTTGGCTGGTTTCTTGAGTGGAGAAGCAACGTTGCCCTTCGAGAGGATAATACCGCCACGTGGACCACGCAAAGTTTTGTGAGTGGTTGTAGTCATGACATTGAAACCGAAATCGAGTGGATTTGGATGGGCGCCACCAGCAATGAGGCCGGCAACGTGAGCCATATCGGCCATTAAAAGACAGCCAGGAACCTTGTCGGCAATTTCGCGGACGCGCTTGAAATCAGGGATTTTCATGAAGGCAGAATAACCAACGAGGATAATCTTTGGCTGTTCGGCGATTGCCTTCTTTTCCATATCGTCGTAATCAATATCGCCATCTTCAGTTACGCCGTAAGAAATGAAATTGTAAATCTTGGCGGAGCGAGTGACCGGAGAGCCGTGGGTTAAATGGCCGCCAGCAGCGAGGGACATAGCGAGAATTTTATCGCCAGGTTCACACCAAGCAAAGTAGACGGCTTCGTTGGCATTGGCGCCAGAATGCGGCTGAACGTTGGCGTGATCGGCATTAAAGAGGCGACAAGCGCGATCGATGGCGAGGCGCTCGATGCGGTCGATATTGTCTTGACCACCATAATAGCGGTAATTTGGCAAAATCTCGTCGGCAATGCGAGCCTCATCCCATTCTTCAAAATCGGCACCGTTGCGACCGCAACCAATACCATCGAAATAAGGATAGCCTTCAGAATATTTGTTCGTCAGAACTGAGCCCATCGCTTTTAAAACTTCAGGTGAAACATAGTTTTCGCTTGGGATAAGCTCCAAACCTTCGCTTTGGCGTTTCTTTTCATTTTCAATTAGGTCAAATACTGGATCCATATAAACTCCTTGTTATTTTTTGGTATATTTAGCGAAGGCATAATTTAAATCATCGCTAGAGCCTCTCTTTATTATAGTTTTATTATATAGCGTTTTATCGAATTCGGGGAAGAAAACGTCGGCTTCGTGCGCGGCGTCAACTTCGGTTAGATAAAGATTTTGGCAATGTGGCAGCATCTCATTATAAACAAATGCGCCGCCAATCACAAAAACTTCTTCGTCGCTCTCAAGATGTTCCTCAACGAACTTATCGAGATCGGTCACGGGGAAAACGCCGTCTGGCAAATCGTCGGGATTAAAAGTTAGAACATAATTTTTGCGACCCGGCAAAGGGCGTCCAAGGCTCTTGAAAGTATTAAAACCCATAATAACAGGGTGACCCATGGTCGTTTCCTTAAAGAATTGCATATCTTCTTTAATATTAAAAACCAACTGGTTCTTGAGGCCAAGTTCGCGATTTTTTCCAACTGCAGCAATTAATGAAAACATCTCCTACTCCGTAACTGGCATTGAAATCTTGCCTTGATGTTCATAATTTTCGAGCTTGATATCTTTAAGCTCTTTAGAGTTATCAAACTTAAAGAAATCGGTAATTTCTGGATTAATCCAGAGCTTTGGCGCATCAAACAATTTGCCATCGGCTGCGATTTTTTCGTCACGGCGGCGAAGTTGCTCTTTGATGCCGTCAATCTGATTTTCGTAGATGTGGGCATTATTAATTACGTAAGTAAATTGGCCAGGCTTAAGTCCGGTACTTTGAGCAATCAAGTGGCAGAGCACGGCGTACTGTGCGACATTAAACGGCATGCCAAGTGGCACATCATTGGAGCGCACGGTGACCATCATATTGAGGCGCCCATTCGTCACATTCCACTGCGAATTCCAGACGCAGCTCGGCAAAGCGGCAGTTGGGAGCCATTCATTTTGCCAGAGACTCATGATCATGCGGCGGTTGGCTGGATCAGTTTTAAGAGTTTCGATAAGAGAAGGTGTGAGCTGATATTTATTGACAATCCATCCGTAAGCGGTGCCAATCGTGTGAGCGAATTCTTTACCGAAATGCTTGCCCATATAATCGCCGTTTTCGTCAATTTCCCATTCGTCCCAAATCTTAATATTGCGCTCATGCAGCCAGCGGACATCATTGCTCATCGCCTGATAAATCCAAAGCATTTCGAGCACGGCAGATTTGAAGGCAACGAATTTCGTAGTCAAAATTGGAAATTCCTCTTCAAGATCAAATTGCAGAACTTGGTGTGGCAAGGAGTAGGTTGTCGTTGGTTTTGCCGTTTGCGCAACGTGGGTTGGCATATTCGTGCCGGTAGATTTGGCCGTTTTCTTGTTAAGAACGGACGGATCGGTAGTGATTTTTTCACCATATTTGAGAATTCTCTCGCAGAGATCGAGATATTGCTCGTCAAATTTGCTCATTTTACCTCCTGTTTTCTTGATTGTAACATAAAACCATCAAAAATGCCCCAGAAAATCTGAGGCATAAGGGATTAGATTGCGGTATTACAAGCGTTATTAAGAAACATATCAATCCAGTCGAGCTCTCTTCCACGCACATACATGGCTGCCGACTGAATAAGTTCAATAAAAATATCGACGCACTCGTAAAACTCAAGTGTCGGATCAGTGGCGAGAAAACCATAGGCCCAGACGTCGGCCGGAAGCGTTGATCCAATAGTTCCGATACGCTCTTTCTCGATTTCGCTTACTTTGTCGGGGTTTATCATGATATTGCCCGGACGCCCGCAATATTCGTAAGCAAAATTACGATAGATAGCCTCGAGCTTATCAATAAGATAAAGTAATCTGCCCTCGTAAGAACTTTTTTTGTCCATACAATCATACAAGTGTTTAATGGCAATACGATCATGTTCGTCGAGGACATATTTGTCGACAAAACAATAAAACTCATTGCGGTCGTTTGCGTCATAGAACTCATCGTCGCGAGTTCCGTCGGCCGGAATATCGCCAGTTATCGTTTCGCCAAGTTCATGGTACTTTAAGATAAAATCCATATAAGTATAAATTTTTGGCGAAGAGATGCACAGGCGATTCCCATACAATGACCTCATCAGAAACAAAAGCGTCTGGCAGGCGCTCGAATGATCCATGTCTGAATGTTCGCGCGTTTTTTTGTTAAAAAAAGGCTCAAGACACGGTTTGGCGCCATTGCAACCATATCTAGCTACACCCATTCTACGGACGTTTTCAATCTCGATCGACTCCAAGTAACCTTCAAAAAACTTTTTTCCGATAGCTGTTGCATGAATATCTAACATAGACACCCCTCCTTTTAAATGTACAACCCCGTTCTAATCCTGTTTTTACGATATCACGATGGGCGATGGCGACCAAGACTTGAAAAAACTAGTAAAATGTGATATAATGAGAATAACCCATACTTTAAGGGAGGTGATTTTGATGGGGAATGAATATAGGTACATTAATAAAGAATTTTCTCGGCTTACCGACTATGAAAAAACGAGAATAAAAGTCGGTGTAAAGAAAAACGAACAAGAGATCGTCGATATAGAGAGAATTTATTTCTCAATATATCACGAGGATCTAAATGTCCTCGAAATAGGCAAGAAGGCAACATTTGCCTCAATTGTTGAGGACTATGCTGATGACGGGAATGAAACGTCAAAGGTGCTGGTCATGGAATTTGGCTTGGCGGAAGATACCATTGCTAATGCTAAGATCAGTAAGTCGATTCTGTCGAAAGGATTAAGTGAAATCATTAATATCCTGGAGGGAGGTCTAAGAAAAATTAAAGAAGAGTACGAACTCTTCGTTTGTTGAAAAACATCCTTATCTTTGCCCAGGTCATTTGACCTGGGTTTTTCAAGCACATCAGAGTATAGGAGATAGGGATCTCACTAGCGCTCGCCCCTTCTCCTACATCTTTTAAAAAAGAGTATAGGAGATAGGGATCTCACTATACTCGCGGAAACTGCGTTTCCGCAGCTCGCTAGCGCTCGCTCACCATTTTTTCGCTCGAATTTTCCTGAAAACAAGTTTTCGGAAAATTTGAGGCAAAAAAATGGTGGAGTATAGGAGATTCGAACTCCTCACCTCTTCCATGCCATGGAAGCGCTCTACCAAATGAGCTAATACCCCAGTGACCTTATTTTACCACAAAAAATCCAAAAAGCAATCAAAAATCGAAAAAATCTAATGCTAAAACTCAAGCCAAACAATGAACAAAAATCGAAAAAATCTTGTGCTAAAACCCACACAAATAATGATATAATAGATAGTTATGGAAACAGTAATTAAAGTAGAAAAACTTTCAAAGACCTACGGAAAGAAGTCGTCGGCCTTTACTGCCCTCCGCGATATTAATTTGGAGATTAAAGAGGGTGAATCGGTAGCCATTATTGGTAAATCTGGCTCCGGCAAATCAACCTTAATGCATCTGTTGGCTTTACTTGACAAGCCAACATCTGGACGTATCTATATCAACGGCATCGAATCGTCCAAACTTAAAACCAGCCGCCTCAACAAGATGCGCAATAAATATTTTGGCTTCGTCTTCCAACAATTCTTTATGAATGCCAATGATACGGTTTTAAATAATGTCCTTTTGCCACTTAAGATTTCTGGCGCACGTCGCAAAACTCGCAAGAAACTTGCACTCGATGCGCTCAAAACCGTCGGTCTCGAGACTAAAATTAATAACAAGGCCAAAAACCTTTCTGGTGGCCAAAAGCAACGCGTTTGTATTGCGCGCGCCATCGTTAATAATCCAAAAATTATTTTCGCCGATGAGCCAACCGGCAATCTCGACTCAGCAACCGGCGAAAAAGTCGAAAAACTTCTCTTTGATTTAAATAAAAAAGGCGTCACTTTGATTATTGTGACTCACGATGAAGATTTGGCTAAAAAATGTCAACGTCAAATTCGCATAACAGATGGAGAAATCAAATGAAATTTTTAGATATTCTGAAAGAAGCTAACCAAAATTTGCTCCGCAATAAGGGCCGCACCTTCCTAACTATCTTAGCTATCTTTATTGGTAGCTTCGTAATCATTCTCGCCAACGCAATCGCAACGGGCGTTAATACTTATATCGATGATCAAATCAACGCAATTGGCGGCGATGGCTACATCGAATTCATGAGTAAATCTACTTTTGATACGGCGTCATCGATGATTTCGACCCTCACTGGCGAAATCCAAGAATATGACGAGTCGAAAAATTCCGAAACCGCCCTCGCTTTGAGCGATGAGCAAATCGCTAAGCTCAAAGAAATCCCGGGCATCAAAGCTGACACGCTTTTGCTTCTCTCCGGCAACGGTAAGGCCGATTATATTACTGGCGAAAATAACGATAAACGCTTCGTTGTCGCTGGCATTGGTCTTATTCCATCGAAGAGTGTTAAATTCAAGCGCGTAGCAGGCGATGGCGCAGATCCATACGCTGACGAAAAACAAGTTGATATTTCTTTGGACTACGCAAAAGCACTTGGATACACCAATTATGAAGACGCTATCGATAAAAAGGTCCGTTTTGGCATCAGTGATATGCTTACAGGTGAATTCGTTGAAATCGAAGGCACAATTAAGGGTATTATGGAAAACGGTCTCTTCTCATCAATGCAACCAATTCGTATGAATATGTCATATTACGAAGCTATCGGTGCAGAAAATACCAAATATTACCCAGCTGAACAACGCAATGCTAAGTTTACTGGTTGCGTCGACTATGATTATGAAAACTACTCAGCTGCCGACATCAAAAAAGCTCTCGAAGAAATCGACATTGCTGCAATGACTGTCGACGATGAAGTCGGTATGTTTAAAACTTTCCTCGATGTTCTTGTTGCTGTGCTTGACGTCTTTGGTGGCATTGCGCTTCTCGCTGCCGCAATTGGTATTATTAATACCTTGTTCATGGCGGTTCAAGAGCGTACGCGCGAAATTGGTCTCGATAAGGCCCTCGGCATGTCTTCATCGAAAGTCTTTGCTAGCTTTTCATTTGAAGCAATCATGCTTGGCTTCTGGGGTTCCGCATTTGGTATCGTCCTTTCGACCATTCTAGGTAATATCGTGGACGGAATTCTTCATGGCGCCGGTGCGGTGCTCGAAGATTTCCCAACCTTCCACGTTGTGATGTTTACTCCATCCAACATTATCCCAATCGTTTTGATCGTAATGTTGATTGCTTTTCTCGCCGGTACACTTCCAGCTCGCAAGGCTGCCAGCAAGAATCCAATCGACGCCCTTCGCTACGAATAAACGTGATATAATTTAAGGAGACGAAAGGATAAACATATGAAGACAATCTTAACCGGTATTCGTACCAATGAAGAACCAACCCTTGGCAACTTTTTGGGTGCCTATCTCCCAATGATTCAGGCGGCTCATGCCAATGCTGGTGAATATGAAATCAATATGTTTGTCCCTGACCTTCATTCTTTCACGACTCCAATCGATCATGATAAATTCTACGCGCAGACTATCAAAGCTATCAAATACTACATTGCGGCTGGTCTCGACGTCGAAAATCCACACGTTCATATCTATCGCAATTCACATGTTCCAGCTCATGCTGAGCTTTGCTGGATTCTAGATTGCTTCACCTATTACGGCGAAGCTTCGCGCATGACACAATTTAAAGAAAAATCATCCGAAATCGGCACATCCGTCTCGGTCGGCCTTTTTAATTATCCAATTTTGATGGCTGCCGATATTCTACTTTATGATACAAAATATGTTCCACTTGGTGAAGATCAATTCCAACACCTCGAGCTCGCGCGCGATATTGCAATGCGCATGAACAAAAAGTTCAACCAGGAGCTTTTCACGATTCCGGCCGACGAAAAAGATACTGTCAAATTCATGAATCTAGACAACGGCCTTCGTATTCGTTCGCTTTCTGACCCAACCAAAAAGATGAGCAAAAGTAGTACGATTGAAAACTCTAAAATCAGTCTTTCCGATGCACCGGAAAAAGCCATTAAGAAAATTATGTCCGCCACGACCGATTCGCTTGGTAAAATTAAATTTGATATGTTTAACCAGCCTGGCATTTCCAACCTGCTCATGATTGAATCATTACTTTCTGGCGTACCTCTACAAGATGTCATCTCGACCTGGGCTGGTGAAACTCATTATGGCGATCTCAAGAAGAAAGTTGCATCATCCGTTGCCGCCTTCCTCGAAACCTTCCAGGCCAAAGTTGCGCAAATTTCTGATGAGTATGTTGAAGAGATTTTGGCACGTGGTGAAGCCTATGCCTGTTCAGTTGCAGACGAAAAACTTCATCTCGTCCAGAAAGCTGTAGGCTTGAGGAAATAAGATGATTGTAACAGGTAAAAAATTTTCCAAACCGGATATGTCTCGCGTAATTAACGGAGATACAATTTTGAATGAAGCGCCTGAGCAAGCGCCGAAATTTCGCCTAGATTTACTCTGTGTTGAAAAATACAAAAGTTACAATCGTGCCACCCTGCAACGCTTCATTGAGGCTGGCTATGTAACGGTAGATGGTGTAGCGGTCAAAAAATCCAATCTTAAATTCGAACAAGGTGTTAAAATTGATCTTCAAGTTCCCGAAGGTCAAAAGAATGCTGATCTCATTCCGGATGTAATTTATGAAGACGAAAATGTCAAAGTATTATGTAAGCCGGCAGGTTTGCTCAGTATGGCTAAGGGCGAATATTGTCCAGAAAAAACACTCGAGGATTATGGACTGCTCGTCCACCGTCTCGATCGTGATACTTCTGGCGTAGTCATCTTGGCGAAGAATCCTGAAGTTCAATCGTTTTTGCGCAAACAATTCCAAGACCGCAAAGCCCACAAGACTTATTATGCCGTAGTGGCTGGTCATCCGAAGCTTGACGAAGCAAATATTGATTTGCCGATTGCTCGTGATCTTAAGCATAAGACCCAATTCCGCGTCGATGCTCAAGGCCGTCCATCCGAAACTTATTACAAAGTCATTGATTCTAGCGAGAAATATTCACTCGTTGAGCTGAAGCCAAAAACTGGTCGCACACATCAACTTCGCGTGCATCTCAAATATCTAGGCACGCCAATTATTGGCGATCGCGTCTATACCGAAGATGGCGAAAAATATCCACGCCTTTTCTTGCACGCATATTCTCTCGAAATCACACTTCCGGGTGGCGAACGCAAAACTTTTGTCGCAGAAATGCCGGAAGAATTCAAGAATGTTCTTCGATAATCTTGCCGATATGCCAAAACTTGCCGCCATGTCGGGATGTGTAATTTTTGTTATTCCGGATAACGTCGAAATTCCCATCAAAAATGCAATTCTAGTCGAAAAACCAAAAGATAAGGCGTCAATTTTGATTGAACAAATACGTGATGTTATTAGCAGGGTGAATACCAAACAGTCATCCGACCAATATATTATTGTGCGCCAAGCCGAAAAGCTAAATCTCGAAGCCGCCAACGCCTTTCTTAAGAATCTCGAAGAGCCAAAAGAGAATTATCATTTCATTTTGCAAACCACCAAACCATCCAATCTTTTACCAACAATTTTGAGCCGTGCTAAGTTGTATTTTTGGCGTCAAAAAAATCCGCTCGACGCAAACATTGAGGCGGATGACAAGGTCAAGGATCTGGCCAAACGTCTTCTTGTGGCGCGTGAGCGAGATTATGTTGAGATTATGAATGATATTGTGAAGAAAAAAGACAATACGCGTGAATATGCGCTCGAGATTTTGAGCATTGCAATTGAGATGGCCTACAAATCATATTTTAAAACCAAGAATGTTATCTTTCTAAAAAAACTACCAAAACTCATCCAGGCGCACGCAAATATTTCCGCAAATGGCAATATAAAACTACACCTCGTTGCGGATATGCTATAATATATATATGACTGCGACTATCGTCATTATTCTTTTTACGATTTTTCTCATTTTTTTCTTTCCGCTCGAACCAAAGAAGCGCGATGAAGAAGAAAAATCTCCAAAATATTCAACCCAGATGGACAAACTCTGGCAAATTGCGCAGACATCGATGAAGGAGCGCAAAACTTTGCGTGCGGAGAAAGCCCTGCTAACGATTTTGAAATTTGATGAAAAAAATGCCGCTGCCTACAACCGCCTCGGTATTCTCTATGCTAAGTCGAAAAAATACAGTGAAGCAGTAGAATGTTTTGAAATTGCCCAGTCACTCGACAATAACCCATCTTCGATTCATAACGTAGGCCTAATTTATCTAGAAACTGGCGAATATGAAAAGGCTATCATCGCCTTTGAACAAGCAATCACTCTTGAAGGCGACGTGCCAGCGCGTTTTATTGCATTGGCCAAAGCTGAAGAAAAACTCGGCGACTACAAGAAAGCAATCAAAGCACTCGAAAGTGCATTTGAACTTGAGAATAATGTATCAACCTTGCGCCAAATCTTGGCGATTTACGAAATTACCGGTGATGAAGACGGTAAAATCGCCACCACGACTCGCATTGAGCAACAAATCCAAAAAGACAACGAGCAAAAAGCTGCACCAAAGCGTGTGCGTAAAGTCATTAAGCGCCCAGTTATCCGCAAACCACTGAGGCGCACTGTTAACGTTACAGATAAACAAGCTATCGCAGTTAAGCGCAAAACTGTCCCACGCAAAAAATAGCTCCATCTATGATATAATACGCTTATGGAAATCGTATTAATTATTTTGGGAGCATTAAATTTAGTCTTATTGCTCGTGCTCGTCACAAAAAAACAAAAAGTTGATCTGGGTAAGGATTTCGCCTCGTTTAATGAGCGCATGATTCGCGTTGAGGGCGAAATCGGTAAACTTACACCAGCAATTGATCAAAACTTCCGCGAAAACCGCAAGGAAATTGCCGAGAATCTCAAGAATCTTCAAGAGGGCAACGAGAAAAAGCTCGAAGAGATGCGTGAGACTGTCGACGAAAAACTTAAAGATTCGGTCGAAAAGCGTTTTAACGAGAGCTTCAAGTCGATTTCGACGCAGCTTACGCAGGTCTACCAAGGCTTGGGCGAAATGAAGAACCTTGCCAATGGTGTTGGCGACCTCAAAAAAGTCATGGAAGGCGTCAAAACGCGTGGCATTTACGGCGAAGTTCAGCTTGGCGCCATCATCGAAGATGTATTAACGCCTAATCAGTATGAAGAAAATATTATTACTAAGGCTGGTTCAAATGACCGCGTCGAATTTGCCGTTAAAATGCCAGGCAAAGAGGAAAACGTCTTTCTACCAATCGATTCGAAGTTCCCAGTCGAGAACTATTCGCGCCTAATCGCCGCATATGATGCAGGTGACGCGCCAAAAATCCTCGAGTATCAAAAAGCCCTAGCAAACGATGTTAAGGAGCAAGCCAAGAAAATCTCGACCAAATATATCGATCCGCCAAAAACTACCGATTTTGCCATGATGTTCGTCCCAACCGAGAGCCTATACGCCGAAATCTTGCGTATTCCTGGCCTCTCCGACGAAATCCGCCAGAAATACAACATTTCTATCGCTTCGCCATCCACCTTGCCGGTTATGCTCTCGGGCTTGCTCATGGGCTTCCGTACCGTCGCGATTGAAAAACGTTCAGCTGAGGTCTGGCAAATCTTAGGCGCCGTTAAAACTCAGTTTGGTAAATTTGGTGACTTACTCGAAGGCGTCCAGAAGAAGCTAACCGAATCGGCCAACAAGATCGAAAGTGCTCGCGTTACATCGCGCCAAATCGAGAAGAAGCTCAAAGATGTCGAAGAATTGCCAGAAGGCGATTCAGTCAAGATGATCGGTGAACTATAAAATCAGTATCAAAAAAGACCAATCACAAATTGGTCTTTTTTTATGCCTTAAAACCATCTCATCTGATCAAATGGGAATAGACGGAAAACTACTGGGCCCATCAAGCGGCAGAAAGGAATGGTGCCAAGGCCATTACGGGAATCCCATGAATGTGAACCTTCGCGGTTGTCGCCAGATACAAATAATTCACCATCCGGCACAATCAAATCTACCTCGCCCGAAGTATGAGTCTTAGGACCAGTGCCATCTTCGTTGCGCCACTCTTCATCGTAGACGAATCCATCTGGATGCTCGGAATTGTAAATGGTCATAATGCCGTCCTTGACTACAACACGCTCGCCAGGGAAGGCGATGGCACGTTTGATAATATATTGTTCGTTAGAGTTGGATGGCACATCGCAAGTCATTGGGCCAGTGGCTGAGCCATTTGCAAAAACGACCACCTGGCCGCGCTCTGGGAGATATTCTTGTCCGGCAAAATGCGCCAAAGAAACAGCAAGGCGGTTTACAATTACGCGGTCGCCATTATGAAAAGTATTCTCCATACTAGGACCAACTACATTATAAGAACGATAAATGTAGGTGTTAATTAAAATTGAACCGAAGAACACTGCCGCTACAAAAATCACTAGGCTAAGGATATCTTTAAGAAGTGGGTGTTTCTGAAAAAAACTTGGTTCCATAGAACCAATTATATCACAAAATGGACCAATACTTTTTAAGCCTATTTTAATATATCTGCTATAATATAAATACATGGCAGATTTTATGTTTATCCGCAAAACCCGCAACAAAGCCAGCTCGGCCGTGCATATTTTTCTGAATATCATTTTTGGTCTTGGCTCGGTATTAATTACAATATTTACCGGCAGTCCACTACTTGGTCTCTTGCTTGTAATCTTGTCAAAATGGCGCGTCTTCGCTGTGCGTCCGCGATATATTTGGCTTAATCTCAAGGCCAGTCTGCTCGATTTTATCGTTGGCGTAAGTATTGTTATGCTCACATATTTCTCTGGTACCAGTTTCTTGCCAATCGATGTTATCCTGGCTGGATTTTATTGTGTTTGGCTCATTGTCCTGAAGCCACTCACGAGCGAAACCGGCAACCTTATTCAGGCGCTCACAGCCACATTTCTCGGCATGTCTGCCGCGACAATTGGCGTTTCAACCCTCGACCCAATCTTAATTGCGTTACTAGCATTCCTCGTTGGTTACAGCGCAAGTCGCCACGTCCTCTCCCAATCAGATGAAAAGGAATATGGTATGTCAGTCCTAATTTTTGGCCTAATCTTCGCCGAAATTGCCTGGATTTGCAATACCTGGTCAATTATTTACACATTCGGCGCATCTGGTATCCGTATTCCTCAACTCGCCGTCATCCTAACGATTTTTATGTATGTCTACAACGCAATCCGCAAGTCGCTCGTGCGCCACGATGGCGTCTTTAAGTTAGGCGACGTGCTCGCGCCAATCATTTTTGGTGTCGTCACAATCGGCGTAATTGTGATATGGTTCAGTAACCCAATTTTTAATATTTAAAAGGAGATAAAATGACAGAATCGACAAGTAACGATAAAGCTGTTGAGGTCTCAGCATCAGCTGAACAACTCGAAGCAGACATGAAAAAGGCCCAAGCCGAACTAAAAGCAGCCAAGAAAGCCGCTAAAGCCAAAAAAGCTGCCGCCAAGGCGCAAAAAGATGCCGCCAAAAAGGCCGAAAAAGAGGCTAAAAAGGCCCAGCAAGCAAGTGTGCAAGCTGTCGCTCAGCCAGTCGCTCAGCCAGTCGTCCAGCCAGTTGCAACGCAAGTCATCTACCAAACCACCAAGAAACCGCACGTTGGCCTAGCAATTTTCCTCGCCATTCTCTCGATTCTCACTTCTGCTACGAGTCTTACCTTCTCGATTCTAAGCTATAATAAATCCAACACGCCACTCACCATCTTGCAGCCAGGCGTTGATGGCAATGTGGCTGAATTTGTCGAGGGTTCAATTGCTGAAGTGGTCGACAAAGTCTCCGTCTCGGTTGTTTCGATTGAAACCGAGATCAAAACCACCAGCTTCTTTGGTCAGAGCTACAGCTCGGCTGCTGCCGGTACGGGCGTAATCGTCTCGGGTGATGGCTACATTTTGACTAACAAGCACGTTATCAACGGTGCTTCGGCCATGAAAGTCATCTTATATGATGGTACAACCTATGACGACGTCAAACTTGCCGCCTATGACCCGCTTAATGATATTGCCTTCATTAAGATTAACAATGTTTCCGACTTACCAAAAGCTGAACTCGGCGATTCCAAGACCATTACCGCAGGTCAACAAGTAATCGCCATCGGTAACGCACTGGGTCAATATCAAAACACCGTGTCGTCTGGCATTATCTCTGGTACTGGCCGCACAATTACCGCATCGGATAGTACCGGCACAAACTCCGAAACACTCAATGACATGATTCAGACCGATGCCGCTATTAATTCCGGCAACTCTGGTGGCCCATTAGTTAATGCTGCGGGTCAAGTTATCGGTATCAATACAGCCACAACCACATCGGCCAACAATATCGGCTTCGCAATTCCAATCTCGAGCGTCAAAGGCATGTTGAGCTCTTTGCTCGAAACTGGCAGCGCTAAACGTGCATACATTGGTGTTTACAGCACGGTTATTACGCCAGCGGTCGCCAAAGAATATAACTTACCTGTCACCTCGGGTGCATATATCTATAGTCCAAATAGCTATAGCGCAATTATTGCCGATGGACCAGCTGCTAAGGGTGGCCTCAAAGATAAGGATATCGTCACAGCTATTAATGGGGTTAAAGTTGGTACAACTGGCTCAATTTCAAGCCTAGTTGGTGAATATAAACCGGGCGACATCGTTCAATTTACGGTCTTGCGTGGCGGCGATGAAATCGCTATCAATATTACGCTCGGCGCATACGAAGATTAATCCAAAAAAGCACTCCGATAAGGGGTACTTTTTGATGGGGAATTACTCATCCTTGACAAAAATAAGCATATGTGCTATAATGAAATTATAGGCTATATTCTTGAATAAAGCCCGAGTTTTTTATGAACCTAGCACCATGAGACTCGGCATAATTTCTAATCGCATCATGTTGAGAAGTGTCCGACTCTAGTAAGAGGTACCCATGATAATTCTTCTCAATAAGCTGAGTGATTAACTTTTTAATCAAAGCAAGACCATTATCTTCGGCAAATAGGGCCAAAGAAGGCTCATTTTTGAGTTCAGGACTTAAGAAATCCCAGTCTGGGTCAACGTAAGGCAAATTAGCAATAATTAAATCAGCACGACTGACATCGCAGTTAGATAGTAAGTCACTCTGTTCCAAATAATCAAGCGAGACGCCCAGTGATGCGCAATTTCTGCGTACAATATCAAGCGCAGGGGTACTAATATCAACTGCGCAAACCTTTGTAGCAGGCATCTCGGCCTTGAGCGTAATCGCGATACAGCCCGAACCGGTACCAATATCCCAAATCTCGCGCGGTTCTAGCTCGCGCGCTAAATCAATGATATTTTCCGTCTCGGGGCGCGGAACCAATACGTTCTCATCGACATAAAATTCTCGCCCGTAAAACTCTTTTGAATGTGTAAGATAAGCCAAAGGGTAATGCTCAGCGCGCCTCTGTACTAAATCATCGGCGCATTCAATGATACTGGCATCTAAAACAAAATCGTCGTGCGAAATCAAAAAAACACGATCAACCCCGAGCACAAAAGCTAAAATTAACTCAGCATCAAGCGAATCAATCTTAGTTTTGGCTTGACTCAGCCATGAGCTGACGTTCATTTTTAATAAGCTCCAAAATCAAATCTTCAATATCGCCATCCATCGCGGCTGGAACGTTTGAACGAGAATAATGGATACGATGGTCAGTAATGCGGTCTTGAGGGAAATTGTAAGTACGAATCTTCTCTGAGCGGTCACCAGTACCAATCAAAGACTTACGAGTGGCGGAAGCATTCTTCAAATCCTCTTCCTTCTTGCGCTCGAGCAAGCGTGAACGAAGCACGTTCATAGCTTTGACGCGGTTCTGCTGCTGAGAACGCTCATCCTGCATTGCCACAACCAAACCAGTCGGTAAGTGGGTGATACGCACAGCGGAGTCCGTCGTATTAACGCCCTGGCCACCATGACCACCGGAGCGATAGATATCAATACGCAAATCTTCTGGCTTAATCTCAAAATCTTCCTCGGAAGCCTCTGGCAAGACGGCGACGGTAGCAGTCGAGGTGTGGATGCGACCTTGCGACTCTGTAACAGGAACTCGTTGTACGCGGTGCACGCCACCTTCAAATTTAAGCTTGCCGTAAGCGCGCTCGCCCGAAATCTTGAAGATAACTTCCTTCATACCGCCGGCCTCATTTTCGTTCTCGGACATCAATTCGACCTTGAGTCCATGGCCCTCGGCGAATTTAACATACATACGATAGAGCTCACCCGCAAAAAGCGAAGCCTCATCACCGCCAGCGCCAGCGCGAATCTCAAGGATGGCTGGCTTGTCATCTTCTGGATCATGTGGCAAAAGCATCTCGTCGAGCTTAGCCTCGTCGTCGGTAATCTCGGTAGTGAGACGCTCAATATCAAGACGCGCCAATTCGCCAAGCTCTGGATCCTCAGCAAGCTCATGCGCCTCGGCTAAATTTTTCTTTTTATTTTCAATCAAAGAAGCAAGTTCGAGAATTTCGCGAATTTCCGCGGCACGGCGACCCTTGCTGGCAAAATTAGGATTCGAAAAAGAATCCGGCTGCGCCAAAAAATCCTCAATTTCCTTCAATTCGTTTTGTAATTTTTCAAAATTCATATCAATATTATATACTATCTGGGGCGTTTTGGGAAATCTTCCGCACGAACTTCACGCCAGAATTATCGGAATTTCGATAAAACTCCACTGTGATGTAGTTCTTTATCTCGTCATCAGCAACCGGTTCAATGCGGGCAAAAATCTTCTCAAGCTCGTCAGCCGGGATGACGCGTTTGCGGCGACTATTATTGAGAATACAGAGCTCACGCGGCGCATCAACCACGACGAGATGAAATTCAAAATCTGGGAATCGCTCAATAAACCAATCGCGGTCAGCGCGCGAAGGGGAATTAGTGTCGATCAAGACATCGATATTATCCACCATCGCAGCGCGAATGGCGAGCGAAAAGGCCTCCCAAACCTCATCTTCGTGAATATGAATTGAAGAAGAGCCAAAGAAAGCAGCATAAAAAACATCAATCGACAAAAACCTTAGCCCACGTTCATCGGCGAGCTGTGTCGCAAGTGTAGTTTTACCTGCGCCCGATGGTCCAGTCATTAAAAACAATTTTGCCATGCGTATATTATACAACAATATGATATAATAATTGATAGCGGATCTTTAGCTCAGTTGGCTAGAGCGTACGATTCACATTCGTAAGGTCACTGGTTCGAGCCCAGTAAGATCCACCATTGTAGGAGCCGAATAAAAAGAACTTTTTAAGTTCTTTTTTTGAGGCGACGCCCGATGGAAGAACTTTTGCGAAGCAAAAGGGCTACCAAAACGTATATAAATCGGCATTTTGGCCGACTTTTCCTCTATAAAATCGGCTGTTAATAACCTAAACCTTTTATAATATCTAAAACTTGAGGAATTTCTTCAAGCCCACTCTGTTTGCCCATATGTCCAATATTCGGAACTAAAATCGATTCCGCATTAATATCTTGGGGGTACTTTTTAAGAAGATCAAAAGGAACTACATGATCATCATCGCTATATATAGCATATCGTTCTTCCGTTGCATTAATAAAATATCGTTTCTCTTGTTCTGTAACTAAAAATTCTTTAACTGCTCGATTAAGCTCGTCTTTACCTTCCCACCAAAATACATCGGAAAATCCGGCCAAGCCAATATAAGCTTTAATTTTTAGTCGATTATCATACAAATACTTAATCAGAAATTCATTCCCAATTGAGTGACAAACAATCACAGTGTCATTCGTAATTAAACTTTTATAGGAGTCTAATATTTCCGACCATGTGTCGTACTTGACTCCATCCTGTGGCGGAAAGGTCGGAACTATGGCATTAATTTCATCCTTAATTAACTGTTTTTGGAGCCAATCATAAATTTTCGGAACACCATTAAATCCATGTATTAGAATGACGTTTTTCATATGTCTATATTATAACAATAAATCGTGCTTTTTCTTTATATATTGTTAATGCCTGAACAATTCGCCCCCACCAGAACATATATAAATGGGCAAAAAGCCGATTCCTCCCCCTATAAAATCGGCTGTTAATAACCTAAACAATTTGCTTATATTTTATGATTTTTCAATGGAATTCTAGTATAATAATGAAGGTCATCTTCATGATCAATTCTCGCACCATTTTTAAGTTGAACTTTTAAAGAGGCAGGGTTGTTCTTTAATACTGATAGATATAGTTCATCGGTATCTATTGGTAACTTGCGAGCCTCTTCTATAATAAGGCGTAGTCCTTCCGTAGCGTAACCGTGGCCACGATATTCTTTTGCAACCCCATAACCAACGTGTCCAGCATGTTCTCTTAGTGAATCATTCAAATAATGACGTAATTTAAAAATACCTACCGGAATATCATCTACCCATAGAAAATAGTGAGTATCTGGTACGTGACCCTCAGCTAAATTGATCCCTCTGCTATAATCTATCCACCTAGGAATAATTTCTTCAATAAATTCATCATAAGAAACACCGTAAGCTTTGTTTTCGTAACCATTTTCGGTAGCAGGAATTTTTTGGGTTAAAATATATTCTTTTCCTGCGTCTTCAAAATTAGCTTTCTTTAAGTAAATCATATTTTTATTATATTAAATTTCTTGTATTTTTTCAATTTTATACGTTATAATAGATATGTATTACGATGAGGGCAATGTGAACGGAGAAATACCTAAGCAAATCCCTCTTTTTTATATAATATATATTATGGAGAAAGTAGGGAATATCGCTTTTATTGACGTACAAAATCTGAATTATAGTACAGCCAATAACAAGCCATCTTGGAAAGTTGGATTGAAACAATTCCGGACTTATCTTTTGGAAAAATATAAAGTTGATGAGGCGTATTATTTTCTCGGATGCATTAATGACGATTATTCCGAATTGTATGATAATATTCAAAAAGCAGGTTTTATTTTAGTTTTTCGTGAATATAACTCAAAATTTTTAGTCGAAGAAGATAGATTTTGTAAAATCCTATTTCCCGCCAAGAATCGATTTTTTGCGAGAAAAATATACCAAAAAAGCCGACTTTTCCCCCATAAAATCGGCTGTTAATAACCTAAACAATTGTTTTTTTAAATCTCTTACATTGTGCAGATAAAAATTGCGCAAGAATAGCGAAAAAACGAAAGAAGCCCGGGTTTTAAACCCGGGCAGAGATAAATTTTCTTGGAGAATATTTTTACTTGGAGAATGTAATGGAACCGCTACGGTTTTTAGTGTTGTAATAAGCTTTGAATTTGTACGAGGTACAAGTTTCAGCGTTACCAACCAGAGAACCCAAATCGGCCTTGCAATATCCACGGAGGTTAAAGCTTACGCCAGATCCATCTTCGTGTTCGATGCTTACAATCTTAATGTCCGAAATATATATCGGAGAATAGTGCTCGGGCACGACGATGAACTCGATCGGAATACGAATTGTTTTGTCGTTAGCATACTTACACGCGTCAAACAGCGTGTCTCGGTTTGGCCCGGCCACAATGTCAAAAAAACTTTCAGTTTCATTTCTCTTAGTATCCATTCGAATACCTCCTTTTTAATGTACTACCCAAATACATACGTATAATGGGCTAATTTATTGGTCTCTTGCGAGCCAACATTAATATTATGTCACAAAAATGATTAAAGGTCAATAGTTTTATGCTTTTAGCCTAAAATGTTAGATTTTAAGCAATTTATCCTGAATCTCTTCTCTGTAAATTGTTAATGCCTGAACAATTCGCCCCCACCAGAACGTATATAAATGGACAAAAAAGCCGATTTTTTAGTGGTAGATTAATTTGTTAATTGACATGAAAAAAACCGCCAGAATATCACTGGCGGTTAGAATAAGCGAATAATTAAGTTATTAATATGTAATCGTAATCATCTCGCCAGAATCGTCATCAAAGCACATATCACCGGCAAAGGCTTTCTTGATGTCTTCCGTATTATATTCAGAACAATACAAATCGCTACCATTACCACCCTTAAAGTAAACCCAGTCAGCATCCGGGCTAACACGATAGAATTTTGCCCAACCATTAAGTAGGCTGACGCGAGCGCTTTGATATGGCTCATACTCACTATCTTTGATACCGAGGGTCCCGTAGTCAAGATGAATATCTAATGATGTAGGCATATTTTTAATCATGCCTGCAGTCACGGCGTTTTTGACAGCTTTTGCAATACCGTTATGCAGTTCAGCTTCTTGGCTATCTTCTGCAATATACCACGCTTCGTGTGAACAAATTAAGCGGTGAGGTAGTGAATACTCGTTGTCGTAGACGGAGCAAATAACGCCAGATTGATCGTTCTTGTAGGTGCGAATACTTTCATCGTCGTCAAAGGTTCCTGAGTCGATGCCAGTATAGGAGAAATCATTATCGATCAAGAAAGATGCAAAATTATCAACGGCGACCATCGAATTGCCAGTGTGGGATATTTCGTAGCTATAATGGACCGGCGTAACGGCAGTTGCAAAATCAAGATAATCGAGCTGATAAAGTGGACCATTGGCATCATAGTAATATGAAATACCATCAACTTCTGGATTATTGGAAACTAGATAACCATAAGCGTCGGTAATAACATTACAAACAGCTTTAATCTGTTCGTCAAGCACTTCATCGCCAGTTAGGGTGCAGATGAAATCCTTGCCATTCTCGGGAACTTGGTAATATTGCTTTGAGCCGTCGCCATCTTTTTTATCGATTTGTGATGTTTTATTATCTTGCTCTGTTTTTTCATCTTCATGTGACAATTCATTTTTGTTATTACTGAAGATGGTTGGATTGCATAAGAAGAAAACGGAACATCCGATTCCGGCAAGTAATAAAATAGACAAAACGGCAATGATGATTTTGTCCGCTTTTTTAATTTTTTTCTTTTCCGGAGCGGCACTTGGCGTAGTGGACGCATCAGTTTCTGGCGCTGGGTTAACGTTTTGATTTCCTAAATTTAAATCCTCTGATGTTGGAGTAATATCCTTATCTTCCGGATTTAATTCCTCTGGTTTTGGATCCATGAATATTTATCCCGTTTATTGTTAAAGAAATTATAATATATGACGATCACGAATGTCCAGTAAAATGTTAAAATAAAAATATGAATAACGAAAAACTCCAGTCAAACGAGAATAATGCCGAAAAATTGAGTGAAGCACAAGAAGGTTTTCAAGCGCTAACCAAGCTCAGCTGGAAAGATCACCTTAAGCAACTCTTCTCGAAAGAAAAAGAAAAATCCGAACCAGAATATTATAATCTTGCGGATAATATCAACAAAAGTCTACGCGATATCGCCAAAGGATGGGATAAACGTGAGCCAAAAATTCCATACGAAATCGGCAAGATGGTTGAAGGTGTCGTTAATGACCCAGGCTATCATTTTGCAATTCATCGCAGTGACGCAATCGATGGTCGAGATTTTGAAAATGACGGCACTCTAAAGAGCACTCTAGAAAACGGTCTGCGCAATTTTGGCGATGCCTCAAGTGGAGCTTTTCGCGCCAATCCGGAAGTCGCAAAAACGACCACAATCTGCGAAAACATGCTTAATGCCATTATTATGATGAAATCAAATTACAAAGGCTCAACCGGTGCGCTTTTTCTTAAATTTCCAGATGAGTATGTCGATGGCGACGGTTGCATTCGCCCCGGCATGGAAGATAAGGTCTATGACCGTGACCCTAAATATGGCTGCGCCGTGATCAAAAAAGAATTCATTATGGGCTTCATGTCGAGCGCCCCTGGGCAAGAATGCACTTACAAAACACGTGAGCAAATTCTTCAAAGTGGCAACCAATCGACATCGCAAAATTAGCGCAAGTTTTGATAAAAGAATAAGTATTTTTCAGTGCATATTATGCTTGTGCTATAATTAGAACATGAAGGAAAATACATTTATCAAGCGTAAGTCAATTTTTATTTATATGACGGGTTTTATCTCGGCAGTACTGATTGCTGTCCTTACTTATCTCGTCGTTGGTATAGTTAATAACGTAGCGCAGCAACAATCCGGCTCCGCCCTATACACAAAACCGGTCAAAATTGCGCCATATCTTTACGAAATGAGCTTTACTGATTATCGAGCCGACCCTGAAGGCGAAGCGCGCCAGGCCGTCGAAGCGTTTGGCTGTTCGTCCGTGCGCAATGGTAATTATTACGGTCGCAACTTCGATTACATTTTTAATGATGTGCCTGAATTCGTCGTTCGTGTAGCCGCAAAAGAAGGTAGACACGCCTCAATTGGTGTGGCCACCCACTTTGGCCTGCGCGAAGATAATATGTCAAAAGGCGAATACACAAAACAACTTGAAATTCTTCCAACTTTCACGCTTGATGGTATTAATGATGCGGGCGTGATTGCTTCAATTAATGTCGTTCCGGGTGCCGATGACATGGGCGAATTAACCGGTACGAATCCAGACGGCGAGCCGATTGATGCCGCCGAAATTCCGCGCTACGTATTGGACAATGCCGGTTCAGCCGACGAAGCTATTGAATTACTCAAAAAGCGCAATATTAGTGGCACGGCAGTTAGTGGCCTCTATCTTCATGTCATGATTGCTGATCCCGAAAAAACCTACATCGTTGAATTTATTGATAATAAAATGGTGGCTGAAGAAAAGTTTGATGACGAGCAAATCATGACTAATTTCTATAATAACTTGCCAGAACTCACCGAACACTCCAGCGGCGTCGAGCGCTATGCGATTCTCAAAGCAAACTACGCAGAAGGGAACAGCCTTAGTGGTATGCGCGAATTAATGCAACGCGTTAAATATTCAAATACCTATATGTACTCAACTAGCCCAGCCTGGCTCTCGGAATCGATGCCGCAATCCGTCATCAACAACCCAGGCAGTGAGCTCTACGCACAGTATATGAGCGCCATTGAAGCCATTAACCGTGACTATTGGAACATGAAGGCAAACGACATTCGTAATCCGGCCAACAACTATTTCTGGCACACCACTCACAACGCAGTATACGATATCGCCAACAAGCAATTACGCCTGACCGTGCAAGAAGACTACGGCAAATACTATGATTTCTACCTCTAAACATTGACAATATAAGCATTTTGTGATACAATAAAGATATTGGTAGCTTTTTGTATATCAAAAAAAAGGGGGTGGAATAATGGCAAAACGCCAAAATAAATTAAAAATTGAAGAATTATTCCATTTTGATTACGGAATAAATTCTGCAATCGTGGCGATTTTTACGGGCGAAGAAGAGTATAATCTCATCGTCATGGCAGGTATCGCCGAAGCTTGTCGCAAGCATTACAGTGACAAGAAAAATTATATAAAAGGCCAAGTCCCGATAACAAAATATGAAGGGGCGAAGGCAAGGTACATAGTAATCTCGGCCTTTGACTATTTCGGAAACGAAAAAATTGCAAAGGAATTCCTGGAATTAACCAAGGATGCAAGAATAACGAGATTCGACTAAAAAACCATAACCTCGACTGCATGTCGGGGTTATTTCTTTGCTATTTTTTGCTATAATATAAGCATGATCAAAATGTTTTCAGACTTCAAATTAACCTGGCCAAAACTGACCATCTCGGCAGCAATCATCGGTATACTTGTCGCTATCATTAATCGTATTCCATTCCTCGAAAATACTTCATTTCAAGATATTGCCATCGTACTTGATGTCTGGATTGTTTTTGGTATTATTATCGCCAAGAAAAGCCAGAACGCTCTCGACTCGGCACTAAAATGCTTTGTATTCTTCCTAATCAGTCAACCAATAATCTATTTTGTAGAGGCCGTCATTGACGTCATTAATGGAAACAACTTTAGTACAGCGCTCTCAACCTATTTCAATAATTATTATTTTAGTGGCATCTGGTTCCGCCTCACCCTGCTCACGCTCCCGGGCGGATATATTGCATATTTTATTAATAAACAAAACATTGCCTCCGCTCTAATTTTATCGGTTGCAACCGGATATCTAGGCTACGCTGGCGTCAGCACGCTCCTAAACTGCTTCATGGTTACTTATCCAAACCATATAATCAGTGGTATTTTTTGCCTCGTGGCGGCAGCCATTACTATCTTTGCTATTCTCAAAAAGAACTCTCATCGCTTAATTGCGGGTACAATTACAGTTATTTGTGCGATTTTAGGTGCGATATTCTATCTTAATGAATATATTACGCCAGGTTTAATCTCAATCGACTATTCACTCAAAGACGGCACGATAGCTTCATCTTGCTATAGCGAAAACGAAGAAGTAGCAAATGTTTTCTGTGATGAATCAAACGCGTTTATTGTCAAGACTAGCCAAAAACACGGCACAACCACCTTGCATGTCTTTGATACAGAGGGCAGAGAATATGTCTATACGGTTAAATCCGTCCATAACGACCTCGCGGTTGAACCAAAATTATAAAAATTAACGTAAATATGTTATAATCAAATAGTTTTTTGTTCTTAAAAATCAACGGAAGGAATGGTGTACAGATGGGAATGTTTGACATGGAAGATGCGTGTAGGGAAATTCATAACATCAAAAATCGTATCAAAACGCTGGAAGATAAATTATGTCAGCGAAGAGCAGATGTTGATGATGCTGAAAAAAAGTATCGTGAACGCAACAACGAGGTGGAAAAGATTGAACGTGAGCTTGAGAGGCAAAATGTGTACATTCGCACGGCAAAACGCCGTTTGAATAACAGGAATCGGTCTAGAAGTTTTTGCCGTAAAAACGGCTTCGTTGATGATTTCCCGCAAACAACGGGCGAAATTGATATGGATTCGTTTTTGGAGATGATAAAAAAGAAAGAGGATTTGGAAAAAAGAATTCAGGTTTCTGGATTAGATATGCTGGAGAAAAATCTTCAAAACGCCCGCGCGAGAGTAAAAGAAACCGAAAATAAAATCAATGAAGAACAAAAAAACTTGAACATTATCGAAGATCGCATAAAAGCGGCCAAAGAAGAGGCTTCGGCCTAAACTTGCGCCTCCACCATCGGTGGAGGTTTTGCATTAAATTGTTTTCATTTTTGAAAAACATGTGCTATAATTAACGCATGCTGGAATCGTCTAGCGGCAATGACAAGAGACTGTAAATCTCTCGGCTTCGGCCTTCGTAGGTTCGAGTCCTACTTCCAGCACCATTTTTTTTGTCAAAAAACATGACGATGGTGTCCAGGCCAGCGCAGTTAGCGTTGTGCTATTTTTTTATGTGATAAACAAAACGAATAAACGTTAGTTTTTCTTGTCTAAATCGCGACATGACGTATAATATATATAGATAAAAAGGAGACAAAATGTTAGAAGAAGAATTCGTGATTGCGCCATGGCTAATCGCAGTCATAGTAATAGCAGTTATTGTACTATTCTTTGTGAGAATTAAGATAATCGACCAATACGAGCGCGGCATCGTGCTTAATATGGGTAAATACACTAAAACCCTCGAACCAGGCATTCACTGCATTATCCCATGCTTACAAAAAGTCGCCAAAGTTGATATCCGCACCAATACCTGTGATATTCCACCGCAAGAAGTTATCACCAAGGATAACGTTACGGTTAAAGTAGATGCTGTTGTCTATATGAGCGTCATTAATCCGGCCAAAGCCGTACTTGAAATCAACAACTACCGTCTCGCAACCGCAAACTTTGCTGCCGCCGCCCTTCGTGATGTTACCGGTAACTTTGAACTCGATGAGCTTCTCAGCAAACGCGACGAAATCGCCGAACAACTTAAGAAAATTGTCGATGAGGAAACCGATAAATGGGGTGTCGATATTCGCTCTGTCAGATTGCAAAATATCGAGCTTCCAGACGACATGAAACGTGCCATGGCAAAACAAGCTGAAGCTGAACGCGAACGCCGCGCCGCAATTATTGCCGCTGAAGGTGAAAAATCAGCCGCTAAAGCCGTCGCCGAAGCTGCCGAAATGCTTAACCGCATTCCGGGCGGTATCAACATCCGTACTCTTCAAACCCTTGAAAAAATCTCTAGCGAACCATCACAAAAGACCGTAATCGTCGTCCCTTCGGATTTGATGAAAAACATCAATAAATAGACGCAAAGAAACCAAAAAAACTTTACATAACCCAACTTCCTATGGTATAATACAGGAAGTTGGAAATGCCGCGATAGCTCAGTAGGTAGAGCGCATCCATGGTAAGGATGAGGTCTCGGGTTCAAATCCCGATCGCGGCTCCATTCTGAGAGAAATAACAAATAAGAGAGCTCGCTCTCTTATTTTTATTTCCGAAGAATGGAGAGCGAAGCGATAGCTTCGCGGCTCCATGAGGAAAAGGCAAGCAAAAAAGTGCTTGCTTCTTTTACTACATTGTACCTAGCTTTTTATAGTTTTGAATTATCATAAGACATAGGTAGTCCCTCCATTCTATAGGTTATTTGGTTTATATTTATATCTACAGTCTAGAGGACTACCTTTTTGTTGGAAAGAATTTGTCGCAAAAGTATTGAGTTATTACGTTGGTTCACCTCCCAAACAAGTTGCACAACATTCTAGTTGTTAATGTTTTTAGTATAACACAGAAAAATCTGGGCAAGCGGTTTCGTATCCACTAAGGCTTTGTAAAAACTCCACAGGTGTCATATTATTCAACATTGAATG